>CAZSIG010000013.1:0-13532 GCA_964606195.1 uncultured Anaerolineales bacterium | reverse complement strand
CCTCCCGGACGCGAGGCTTATCCCGGCGACCTATTTTATTTGCATTCGCGGTTATTGGAGCGCGCGGCGCGCATGGCGCCTGAACATGGTGGGGGATCACTGACCGCGCTGCCGATTATCGAGACTCAGGCGGGAGATATAAGCGCGTATGTGCCTACTAACGTTATCTCCATCACCGATGGGCAGATTTACTTGGAAAGTGATCTCTTCCATCAAGGCGTGCGCCCGGCGATCAACGCGGGTTTATCGGTTTCTCGAGTCGGAGGCGATGCGCAAACACCTATAATGAAAAAGGTGGCTGGCAAGGTGCGGCTGGAAATGGCGCAATACCGCGAATTAGCGGCGTTTGCTCAATTTGGCTCAGACCTGGATAAGGCTACACTAAGACAGTTAGAGCGCGGCCAACGCTTGACCGAGTTGCTCAAGCAACCACAATACAGCCCCGTAGAGATGTCAGATCAAGTAATCGGCTTTTACGCGGTGAGTAATAATTTTGCTGATGATGTGCCGGTAGAAAAGATGGCAGAATTTGAAAGCGAATTGCTCGATTTCATGAACAAGCGGCACCCGGAAGTAAAGCAAGCGATTATGCGCGATAAGAAGCTGACAGATGAAATACAACAGGCTTTAAATGAATCGCTTACCGAGTTTAAGGCTGAATTCAGTCGTAAGTTTGCTGAGATTTAGCTGAAAAGATAGGTAATAAACGTGTCTGATATTCGGGAGATTAAACGACGAATCAAAAGTGTCACCAGTATTGCCCAGGTTACGCGGGCGATGCAGACGGTGGCAGCGAGTAATATGCGCCGCGCCCAAGCTCAAGCACTGGCGGCGCGCCCTTACTCCGACAAAGCATTTGAGGTGCTATTGTATCTCGCGGAGCAGGGAGCAGGCGAAGTACGGGCGCAAAACCGCTCACTACTGCGGCAGTTTTGTGTTAGAACAACCTACCTGATTTTGATTACCAGCGATAAGGGATTGTGTGGACCGTATAATATTAACATACTTAGGGCGGCATTAGATTTTATCAAAGTCAGTCCTCACCCGGTCAAAGTGATCGCGGTCGGGCGCAAAGGGCGCGATTTTATGATTCATAATGGCTTTGACGTCGTCGCGGAGTTTAGTAATCTACCTCCGCACCCGCGCCTGCTTGATGTCTCTCCCATTGCACGCTTGGCTATAGATCAATATGAGGGGAAGTGTTGCGATGATGTGTATATCGCATATACGAAATTCGTGAATACCCTGAAGCAGTTGCCCAGAATCTGGCGTCTATTACCGATCACCACTAGCCCCGAAATGGTAGAGGAACAAATGCGGAAATATGTATTGACCTCTACTTTCGAAGCGGTAGAGTCTGCGGATGTTGTCTGTAGTGAGTGTGATTTTGAGCATTCGGGACATGGTTATATCTATGAACCAGATCCGGTGACGGTATTGGATACCGTGCTACCGCGGTTTACGGAATTGATGGTATATCAATCTATGTTGGAGGCGTTGGCAAGCGAGCACAGCGCGCGGTTGGTCGCCATGCGCGCGGCGTCGGATAACGCGCGAGAACTGTTGAGCGACTTGCAACTAGCATATTATCGCGCGCGGCAAACTGCGATTACAGCGGAGATATTGGATATTGTTGGCGGCGCTGAAGCGGCGGCTAAAGGATAAGTTAGGAAGAACAATATGGCAAAAGGAACTATTGGACGCATTGTACAAATTATGGGAGCGGTGGTGGATGCTGCCTTTCCTCCCAACGAGTTGCCCCAAATTCATAACGCGTTGGAAATACCTATTCCAGATAGTGAAAGTTTAGTCTTGGAGGTTCACCAGCACTTGGGCTTAGACCGCGTACGTTGTGTCGCGATGGGATCGACTGATGGTTTATGTCGCGGAATGAAGACTATAGACACTGGTGCTCCGATTACAGTGCCCGTAGGCACGGGTACGTTGGGACGCATTTTTAATGTTCTGGGGCGTACCGTAGATGAAAAAGGGGATGTGGAAGCCGAAGATCACTATTCTATCCATCGGGATGCGCCCCTATTCGAGGAACAGTCGACGAAGACAGAGGTTTATCAAACAGGACTGAAAGTCATTGATTTGGTAGCTCCTTTCACTAAAGGCGGTAAAACCGGCATCTTCGGCGGCGCGGGCGTGGGGAAAACGGTAGTAATTATGGAGTTGATTTACACCCTTGCCGCGCAGTCCGGCGGTTATTCCGTCTTCGCGGGGGTAGGGGAACGCACGCGAGAGGGTACGCAACTATACGCTGAAATGAAAGAATCCGGCGTCATCGATAAAACGGTCATGGTTTTTGGACAGATGAACGAGCCGCCCGGCGTGCGCCTGCGCGTCTCCCTGACAGGATTGACGATGGCGGAGTATTTCCGCGATCAGGGAATGGATGTATTATTGTTTATTGATAATATTTTCCGCTTCGTTATGAGCGGCGCGGAGGTCTCCGCGTTGTTGGGACGTATGCCTAGTGCGGTGGGCTATCAGCCGACTTTGGGTACAGATATGGGACAATTGCAAGAACGTATTACTTCTACTCGTTATGGCTCGATCACCAGTATGCAAGCGGTATATGTCCCCGCTGATGACTACACTGACCCCGCGCCAGTGACCACTTTTGCCCACCTTGATTCTACCATATCTCTGGAGCGCGCCATCGCCGAGCAGGGCTTATACCCAGCGGTGGATCCATTGGCATCCAGCAGTCGAATCCTTGATCCATTTATTGTGGGGCAAGATCATTATGAAGTTGCCCGCGAGGTGCAGCGCGTTTTGCAGCGATACAAAGACTTACAAGACATCATCGCGATTTTGGGTATGGATGAGCTTTCTGATGAGGATAAACTCACAGTAGAGCGCGCGCGAAAGGTGCAGCGGTTCTTCTCTCAACCCATGTTTGTCGCCTCGCAATACACCGGACGCGAGGGGCGTTACGTACCTATCGAGGAGACAGTGCGCGGATTTAAGCTGATTTTATCTGGAGAGTTGGATGATGTTCCCGAGCAGGCGTTCTACATGGTCGGCGGCATTGACGAGGCTATCGAAGTCGGTAAGACGATGCAAGCATAGTCACCAAAGGTGAATGATGAACGTAGAGGTTTTGACCGCGGAAAGAAGAGTATATTCTGCAAAGAATGTAGATATAGTGCTTGCTCCTAGCCAAGGGGGGCAATTGGGAATTATGCCCGGACACGTTCCCCTGCTGACGACATTAGACTTTGGCGATCTGATAATCCGCGTTGGTGATGAGGAGCAGCATATTGCGGTGGGTGGTGGCTTCATGGAGGTGCGTGGAGGTATGGTTTCGGTTTTGGCAGATACTGCGGAGCGCGCTGAGGAAATTGATGTGGCAAAGGCGGAGGAGGCGCGGCGTAGGGCTGAAGAATTGATTAAACAACGCAAAAAGAGTGCTATAGATTTTGCCACTGCCGAAGCGAACTTGAGACGTTCTCTAATCCAATTGAAAGTAGCAGAAACGCGGCGCAGAAAGGGTGGCAGACGCGCCGACGTGAAACGTCCTGAAGTGCGAGAAACAGAATAGTAAATAGGACTTACGCAAAATCGCACTACAATTTACCGCAGAGAGCGCAAAGGACGCGGAGATTTCTTAAAGTAATAATTTTGCCTCCCATATATGCGTTCATATCCCGTCATTTAAGGTCATATCTTTTCAGTAGGTAAAAACTATAGCCCGAACTCTGCGCTCTCCGCGTGCTCGGCGGTAAAAATACTCCGAAGTTGCGTAAGTCCTAGTAAATTAAAAACGACCTCCTCAAGAGGTCGTTTTTTGATTCTGTCTGTTCAGACTTACGCAAACCGCGCTATAATTTACCGCAGAGAACGCGGAGTTTTCTGGGTAATTTTCTGACGGGCGGCGAATGTGAACGTTTTACGCATTACGTTTCACGATATCCGCCTTATTCTGGCTTAAAGACCACTACTCCCAGCGGTGGTATCGTGACTCTCATTGAGTAGGGCTGCCCATGCGAGGGGTAATCTTCAGCTTGTACCCCACCTAGATTACCTATCCCCGAACCATTGAATTCCACCGCGTCGGAGTTGAGAATCTCGTGATAATAGGTCAGATTCGGCACACCTATACGGTAGTCCATGCGTACTACCGGAGTGAAATTGCAGACAAAGATTAAATGATCGTTAGGGTCTATGGCGTTGCGCTTAAAGACAACGACGGAGTTATCCGCGTCGCGAAAGTCTATCCACTCAAAGCCATCGTGTGAGAAATCAATCTCGTACAGGCTCGGTTCGGCGCGGTAGATATGCAGAGCTGCCTTGACGAAATCTTGCAACGCTTTATGCCGATCATATTCGGTCAGATGCCAGTCTATACTCTGGTCGAAATTCCACTCACTCCATTGTCCAAAATCGCAGCCTTGAAACAGCATTTTCTTACCGGGATGCCCCAACATATATCCGATCAACAACCGCGTATTGGCGAACTTCTGCCAATCATCTCCGGGCATCTTATTCACCAGCGAACCCTTGCCATGCACAACCTCATCGTGGGAAATTACCAGAACGAAGTTTTCAGTGAAGGCATACAGTAGCGCGAAAGTGAGCGCGCCTTGATGATATTTACGAAAGACCGGATCCTTCGAGAAATATGACAAGATGTCATTCATCCACCCCATATTCCATTTCAGCCCGAAGCCCAATCCCCCCACGTAAAGAGGGCGCGACACCGCGGGCCAGGCGGTAGATTCCTCCGCGATAGTTACTGTGTCTGGAAAGTATTTGTAGCACAGTTCATTGAATTGCTTGACGAAGTGAATCGCGTCCAGGTTCTCGCGTCCCCCAAACTGATTGGGAATCCAGTCCCCGTCTTGGCGCGAGTAGTCCAGATATAACATCGAGGCTACGGCATCAACGCGCAAACCATCCAGGTGATATTTATCTAGCCAAAATAGCGCGGAACCGATAAGGAAATTGCGCACCTCGTTACGTCCGTAGTTGAATATTAGTGTGCCCCAGTCGCGGTGCTCCCCCTGTCGCGGGTCGGCATGTTCGTATAGCGCGGTGCCATCGAATCGCGCTAAGGCGTACTCATCTTTGGGGAAATGCGCGGGCACCCAATCCAGAATTATCCCGATCCCTTTTTGATGCAAATAATCTACGAAATACATGAAATCGTAAGGATCGCCAAAACGGCTGGTCGGCGCGAAGTAGCCCGTCACTTGATAACCCCACGACGCATCTAAGGGATGTTCCAGAACGGGCAACAGTTCTACGTGGGTGTAACCCATCTCGGTAACGTAATCTGCCAGGTTGTGCGCCAAGTCACGATAGCTCAAGTAGTAGTTGGAATTAGGATCGCGCATCCACGATCCTAGATGTACTTCGTAGATAAACATCGGCGAATCGATGCTATTAGCACTACCGCGTCTTTGCATCCATTCCTCATCACCCCAATCGTAATTGTCCAGATTGCATACAACCGACGCGGTTTTAGGTCTCATCTCCATCGCGAAGCTGTAGGGATCAGCTTTTTGTACCAGAGTGCCGTGCGGGGTCTTAAGCTCGTACTTGTACAATGTCCATTGCTCCAGACCGGGAATGAAGATTTCCCACACTCCCGACGCGCCGCGGACGCGCATTTGGTGGCGGCGCCCATCCCACTGGTTAAATTCTCCGACAACGCTGACGCGTTTGGCGTTCGGTGCCCAAACCGCGAATAGCGTGCCCCGCACTCCCCCCACATCTATAATGTGCGCGCCAAGCTTGTTGTAGATTTGATGATGATTCCCCTCGGCAATCAACTGCATGTCAAGTTGTCCCAACATAGGTAAGAAGCAGTAGGGGTCGCGAAATCTTATCGTTTCCCCTGCCCCGGTCACGCGTTCCAGTTCGTATTCGAAAGTGCGTTCGCGGTCGGGAAAAACGTATTGGAAAAAGTCATCGTGCATTCGCGTCATTTCATATTTTTTCCCTTCGGCAACTACGTAGACTGCAGCAGTATCGGGTAGAAAGGCGCGAACGACTATTACATTTTTCATCACATCATCTATTTTGATCTCCAGAGGGTGCATTCCCAGCACCGAGAATGGATCGGGTGATTCTGCCCGTTCGATGAATTCTGCCTCAGCGGGTAATGGTAATTCTATTTTTTTTGCCATTTTTCACTCCTTTTTGTAAATCACTGTTTCACAATTACCTCTGTGCCAATCTCTGCCCACTCCCACAGAGTTTTAGCTTCCCAATTGTCCAGAATAATACAACCGTATGAAACGCGCTGCCCTAACAGCCCCGCCCACATGGTTCCTCCGTCGCTATCGCGAATAGGCAGAGCGTGAATGCCGTTTTCGCTTCCTCCAGCCCAATAGATCCCTAACCACCAGGGCATGGTCAGTCTCCATACTCCAGAATACGCGGATTCCAATTTACTCTGTACTTCAAAGTGCCCATACCGCGTCGGACGTCCCGGTTCGCCTGTAGAACAGACCCAATCGTAAAGCAATGTATCGTCTTCGTAAACGCGCATCCTTTGTTCCGAAACGTCGACCTCGACCCATTTGCGCGGGGGATAAACTATCCTATACAGGCGGTCGTAATCGGCACGCGCCTCTTTCCATTCGGCAATATTCAGCGCGGCTTCGTATTCGTTCAGCCCTCCCAGCCAATCTCCCTCTTCTTCAGCTAATTTGCCCTTATAATAATGCGCGAAATATAGGTAATGGCGTACATGTTTATATGTAGGATGACTCTTATAGATCGGTTGCAGCAGCGAAATAACTTCGTTCCAGTTCGCTTGCTGGAAAGCCTGTAGCGCGGTGTCATAGGACTGTACTTTCCATTTTTCATACTGAGTTTCTGTATGCTCTGGATCTATTTCCAACGCGGCGTCGAAGTAATCATAGGCAAGGGGATAATTATCCTGTGCCGCGTACTCCATACCGCGAAATAGATAAGCTTCCGTCAATCGTTTTTGGGTTTCTTCATCTTCAGGAACTAGATCGCGAATACGCCGGAGCAGTAATATCGCTTGTTGCCAGTTGGCGCTATCCCAAGCGCGCAACACCTTTGACTGTAGTATCTCAACCTGTTCGACATCTTTAGGCGTAGCCGTTGACTCCGAACTGGCGAAACGCGACCACGCGTTCACCCCGCTGTATACCACTACCGCGCTGATGAGTAATACGATCATGACGATCGTGATATTGAATACTCCGCGCTGGGTGAAAACCTTTCGTTTAGGATGATGATAGCTGTGTCGCACCGCGCTGTGTGTTTGCGGGGAACGAGTAGGCCGCGGTACTTCTGTGCCACTTGCTGTATGAGAGACGCGCGTTTTTCTCTCTGTATTCTGATTTTGTTTGAGGAAAGAGGCGGGACTGTCGCTATTCTGCTGTTGTCGTGCCCACCTTAAAGCCTCGCGTGCTTGTTCGCTTTGGGGATTGATGGTCATAGCGCGCGTTACGAACTCCATTCTCTCCGCCGCATTTTGAGAGATGAAAGCCAGCCATAGCCAAACTTTCTCATTACGCGGGGCAAGAGTGGCAACGTCCATGAATATTCGACGCGCCTTGTCATGTGCTCCCTGTTTCGCCGCTGTGATACCCTGCTGGAGCAAATATTCGACCTGGTTAGTTGATGGCTCGCGTTCGCTCATGGCAAATTAGACTTGGTCTTAATCTTGCTCCTATGCTTCTATGCTACGTAGGAAAGCAGCATTCTCCTCTGGCAACGCGGTGTTAATAAACATTCCGCTACCTAATTCGAACCCGGCGGTCTTGGTTACTCGCGCCACTATGCTTACATACCAATGAGAATAGTCAGTGCCGAAGTCTCTGGTCGGCGCGGTGCGAATGACATAGTTATAGGCGGGATCGCCGAGACCGTAGTAGAATTTGCGCAAAATCGTACGTAGTATATCGGCTAATGCCTCTAGTTGGTAATTACTAGCAAAGAGAAAGCTGGATATATGTTGTTTGGGCAACACCCAAATATGAAAAGGTGAGAACGCGGCGTATAGCACGAATGCCGCGAAATGATCGTTCTCTGCTACAATGCGATCTCCGGTAGTCAACTCATCTTTGAGCATGTGACAATATACACAAACTCCCATGTCATCGAAAAACTGCATCGCGGATTCGGTTCTTCCTCTGGCATAGCGTGGTACCATGGGCAATCCGACGATTTGGGCATGAGGATGCACTAAAGAACTACCTGCCGATTTACCATGATTTTTGAAGGGGATGATGTATTCGATACGGTTGTCTTGAGACATTGCTAGGGCGCGGTCTTGGAATGCCTTGAAAGTGCGCGCAACTTCCTCTGGTTTTTCTAGCGCGGGGCAGGAGTTATGCCGCCGACTTTCGATGATGACCTCGTGATACCCCACCCCCGACATCCAGCGATGTACGCCATCGTAACTACGCACTCGCTCGCCTTGCTGATTGAGCGCGGGATACTTATTTTTCACTACGCGCAATAACCAATCTCCCTCGAGCGGAACACGCATTATCTCTGCCGGCGCGGGTTCCTCATTACCGGGGCAGAAGGGACAATTTTCTGACCATTCGGCGCGATCTTCTGTTAGTTCTTGGTCAGAAGAGACGAAATCTTCCGGACGTTTGGCGCGTTCAGTAGCGATGATCACCCACTCTTTAGTAGCCATATTTTGGCGAATCTCAGGCATCTTGCACCTCCTTGTGCGTTCACGCGAGTAGGTAAAAAATCAAAATTTCATCATGTTTATTGTACTATTTACCGCGATAAAAAGCAAGCCAGCATAATCTCTCTGCTTCGCTCGCCGCGTTGTTGATATGTTTCATCTCAGTTTGTAGCGCGTGTTGCTGTGTTGTGATTGATTTGACAATTTATTCGCTATTGTAGTATGATTATACGAAAGGATTAAGTAGATGATGGGGGACTTTGTCATCTTATGACCGCGTATGAGCGTGATTGAATAATCACTTTCGCGAGCCAGGAGGAGAATTCCGGTGAAAAAAGAAATTCAGATTATAATGATAATCGCCAGCTTGTTGTTGGTGACAATGAGCGGGGGCGTTCAAGGCGCGCCGCTCATTCAAGGGGATCAAGGGGATACATCACCGCAGAACGCGATAATTCACGTAGTAGGTTGGGGGGATACTCTGTATAGCGTTTCGCGCCTCTACGGTGTGAGTGTGGAAGAGATCATGCGTTTGAATAACATGACTGACCCCAATTATGTGTCCGTTGGTCAAAAATTGTATATTACCGCGGGGCAAATTGCCGAGGGGCGCGCGAAATTGGAGACGGATGTCGCTGTTTCCTCTGTGCCGAACTCGTACATGGTACAGCGCGGTGATACTCTCTATTCAATTGCCAGAAGATTCGGCTCGACCGTCTCGGAGATGGCACAATTGAATAATATCTATGATCCCACTTATATCTACGTGGGGCAGGTTTTAGCCATTCCAGGGGTATCTGCCGAACCCGCGCCTACGCACTCTCCTGCTGATGCTTTTCCGACTGCAACACCCGTTATAAAAGGAGAAAAGGGTTATTATAGCGTGCGACCGGGCGATTCGCTCTCCGCTATCGCGGTGCGTTACGGCACTACCGCGCAGGTTTTGGCGATGGAGAATAATATCGCTAACCCTGCATTGATTCATGTTGGGCAACGCCTTACCATTCCCAGTATTGAGGGCGCGCCTGAAGTTGCTACAACAGTGAGTACGCCGGTTGTGGTTAGCATCATGCCGAACGCGCCGATCGTTCCCTCTGCGCTGTCCGACACTCAGCGCGCAGTGGGAAAACCTATGGCTGCAGTCTCCAGCGCGCCAACTGCTGCGGTGTCCGCAGTTCCTGCGCCAACTGGCACCATCGTTTTTCGAGCTGCCCAATGGCCCACCGCGACGCCTGGACCGGCTAATGTGCCTACGCTTATTCCATTGGAGGAGAAATGGTTATACCGACCAGTCTATCCCGCGCCGAACCTCCCCGATTTGCCGTGCAGAGGAGGGCATATCGCGGGGATCGTGTACGATGTAAATGGTGTACCATTAGAAGGTACGCGAGTGAAAATCTATAATGAGTGGGATTACGAGACTATCTCCGTATCAAAGGGAGATAAGGAACCCGGCGTCTTTGATTTTGTAATTAGCGGAGAGGGCTGGTGGGATATGGTGATAATCGACGCGGCGGGGCAGGCGGTGAGTTCCGCGGTGACGGTACAATATGCCGAAGATGTCGCGGCGGATGGCCCCACTTGCCAAAATCATGTCCATTGGTACAAGACAAAGTGACGTAGATGACTATGACATAGAAAGAAATATGAAAAGACCGGGTTCTTGCACAAGAACTCGGTCTTTTTTGTGGCGCATAAAACGTGAACTGTAAACGAACTGCGTCGTTTTCTGATAGCTCTACTTTCGTCGTTTGCGCCGCCGCGCGGTGCGTTTGCGCGGTTTAGGCTGTTTGCGTTTTGAAGAGGTACTCGTTGCCGTGTCCTTGTCTTTGTTCAGGCAACAGTTTTTGTATTTTCTCCCGCTGCCACAGGGACAAGGATCGTTGCGTCCGATCTTTTTCTTTTGTAGCTTAATCGGTTCTCGCGATGGTCTGCTCGTCGCGCCGAAGGCTGACATAGCTTGGTGACGTGATTGCAGGGCGCGGCGCGGACGCGGCGCGGCTTGCGGACGGAAATCTGTGTGGTAAATCGTATGTACTATCTGCGAGCGAATGGAGCCCATCAAATCTTGAAACATCTCGTGCGCCTCTTTTCTGTATGAGACGAGGGGATCTTGCTGCCCATAAGCGCGTAACCCGATGCCCTGCCGCAATTCGTCCAGCGAAGTGAGATGGCGGACCCAAAGAGTATCTACCGCGCGCAGCATCACGACGCGTTCGAGTTGGTGCATCGGTTGTTCCAACTCTTGATCCTGCAAATCTACGCGGTTATTTATCTGTGTCTCTTTAAGGTCGTATAGCTCCTGTGCGATTTTCGAAAGATGTTCGGTCAAACTCTCCGAATCCATCTCCGCCCACCGCGCCTCAGTCTCCGTCGGCTTCAGCGGCATGATCTTGCGAATCTCAGTTTGTAGAGTGCGCAGATCGCGTCCCTCTTCGTATTGATCACCGCCGTATATCGTCACCAAACCGCGTATTTCCTCTTCGATCATTTCCATGATGGTCGGGCGCAGATTTTGCTGGCTAAGGACGCGCCGGCGTTGCTTATAAATGACCTCGCGTTGTTTGTTGATTACATCGTCGTACTCCAGCAGGTGTTTGCGAATATCGAAGTTGTGCCCCTCGACGCGCGTTTGGGCGTTCTCGATGGTCTTGCTGATAAGCCCATGTTCGATAGGCATATCTTCACCGAGTTGATCCATCAAGTTCGCGACCATCTCCAGTTTACCGAAACGGCGCATCAGGTCATCTTCGAGCGAAATGTAAAACCGCGACGATCCCGGATCGCCCTGCCGCCCGGCGCGCCCGCGAAGCTGATTATCAATGCGCCGCGCCTCGTGACGTTCGGTGCCGATGACGCACAGCCCGCCGCGTTCCCAGACGATCTTTTTATCTCGCGCACATTCGGCTGCCGCTATATTGAACACTTTGTCCCATTCTTCAGGTTCCACCTCAGTTAAGTCTTTACCCTTTTTGCGCAGCTCCTCGCGCGCCAGCCCCTCCGGATTGCCGCCGAGCAGAATATCCACACCGCGCCCTGCCATATTAGTGGCGAGTGTGACCGCGCCGGGGCGTCCTGCCTGCGCGATAATAACCGCCTCTTTCTCGTGCTGCTTCGCGTTGAGCACGTTATGCGGAATACCGCGTCGATCTAGTTGGTTCGATATGTATTCTGACTTCTCGACCGATACCGTTCCCAGCAGCACCGGAACCTGCCCTTTGTGCAGGTGTTCGATCTCGTCAACGACGGCGTGGTATTTAGCCTCTGTGCTTTTGTAAATGACATCGGGGTAATCTATGCGTTTGTAGAGGGTAATCTCCGGGTTAGTTGGGTCGTGGTAGGTGACTATTTCGGTGCTATCCTCATTTCTGGTATGTGTCTCCAATTCGCCCTGCTGGGCGCGGTATTCGACGTTAGTAGGTAGGACGCGCACTTCCAATTCGTAGATTTTGAAGAATTCCTCCTCTTCCGTCGCGGCGGTGCCGGTCATACCCGCCAGCTTGGTGTACATACGGAAGTAATTCTGCAACGTAATCGTCGCCCAGGTCATGCTCTCGCGTTGGATCTTAACGCCCTCTTTCGCCTCGATTGCCTGATGCAATCCCTCTGAGTAACGCCGCCCATACATCAGCCGCCCTGTGAAATCGTCCACAATAATCACTTCCCCGTTTTGTAGGATGTAATCGTCGTCGCGGTGGAACAGGGCTTGAGCCTTCAACGCGTTGTCCATATAGGGCGTCAATTCGAAATTCTCCGGCGAATATAGGTTGTCAATCCCCAGCCGATATTCTACATTGGCGATGCCGGTCTCGGTCAACGTAACGACGCGGTCTTTCTCGTCTATGGTATAGTCGACCTCCGAGCGCAATGAGCGCGTCAACTCCGCGAATTTGCGGTAGTTATCGGATGATTTCTCCGCGGGACCTGAGATGATCAAAGGGGTTCGTGCCTCGTCGATCAGAATATTATCCACCTCGTCCACGATGGCGTAGTGCAGGTCAGATTGTACGCATTTGTCGAGTTCCCATACCATATTATCGCGCAGGTAGTCGAAGCCGAACTCGTTATTGGTGCCGTAGGTGATATCCGCGGTGTAAGCCGCCTGCCGCGTACAGGGCCGCAGGTTCTGGTAACGGTCGTCTGTCGATGGGTAGTCGGGGTCGAATAAGAAAGCGCGCAGATCCCCCGCCGCGCCCGCGGCTTGAATCACGCCAACTTCTAAGCCCAGCAGATGATAGATAGGTCCCATCCACTGGCAGTCGCGTTTAGCGAGATAATCGTTAGGTGTGATCAGATGTGCGCCATGTCCCGCGAGGGCGTTGAGATACAGCGGCAGCGTCGAGGTCAGCGTTTTCCCCTCGCCGGTCTTCATCTCGACCACTGTACCCTGATGTAAGAACATTCCACCCAATAACTGTACGTCGTAGTGCCGCTGACCGATGGTACGTTTGGCGGCTTCGCGCACCGCGGCGAAAGCGCGCGGCAGAATCTCCAGTAGCACTTCTTCTTCATTGTCCAACATGCGCGATTCGATCTTGTTGTACTCAGTCTGTAGATTATCCCGCTCGACGAAGCCCTCGGCGCGGTCTATTTCAGTCTTCAAATTCGCCAATTCTTCGGGGAGCGCGCCGCGCGCGGCTACGATGCGCCCGCGAAATTCTTCCGTCATGGCGCGCAAGTCGGCGGTGGACATTCGTTCGAACTCTGGTTCCAGCGCGTTAATCTCCTCGACTTGTGGGCGCAATTCCTTAACCGCTTTCTCGTTGGGATCGCCCAAAACTTTGGATAATATTCTTTTTATATTAAACATATTCCTCCAGTAAAATAAAAGCTGAAGCTAAACCCCAAAACTATGCCACAAATTTCACGAAATAGCGGGGCGTGACGCGAG
>CAZSIG010000012.1:9894-20255 GCA_964606195.1 uncultured Anaerolineales bacterium | reverse complement strand
AATCTTAAATCGCAAGAATCGAGATAATTATGTTAACAAAAGGAACCATATTACAAAATCGGTATCGAATAGAGAAAGTACTCGGACATGGCGGCATGGGCGCGTTGTACGAGGCTTGGGACTCGCGGTTGAACGTGCGCTGCGTCGCCAAGCAGACTTGGGCGCGCACCGCCGACGACCGCGCCCAGTTCGAACGCGAGGCGCAGATACTAGCGCGGTTGAAACATCCGCAACTCCCCGCCGTGACCGACCACTTCATCGAGCCGAACGGCGATCAATTTTTAGTGATGGAGTTCGTCTCCGGCAAGGACTTAGAAGAGCGACAGGAAGGGCGCGGAAAACCGTTCTCCGAGAACGAGGTACGCAACTGGACGCTGCAACTATTGGCGATTCTGGATTATTTACACCGCCAAAGCCCGCCGGTAATTCACCGCGACATCAAACCCGCGAACGTCAAGATCACGCCTGAAGGGCGCGTGATGTTGCTCGATTTCGGCATCGCGAAGCAACAGTTACCGAACATGCAGACGATCAGCGGCGCGCTCGCGGCGACGCCGGAGTTCGCGCCACCGGAGCAGATGGATCCCGCGCTGATAACCGACGCGCGCACCGATTTGTACGCGCTAGGCGCGACGATGTATCTGCTGCTGACTGGCGAGCCACTGCCTTCGGCGGTGCAACGAATGAGCGGCAAGGATGTCACGCCGCCGCGCCAATTGAACCCCGATATCTCTCCTTGGATAGAACAGATCGTGCTGCGCGCGGTGGAACTGCGCATGGACGATCGCTATCAGACCGCGGAGGAATTTCGCGCCGATCTGTTGACGGAGGGGAAATCGAGCGCGCCGACCAGAATGCTCACCGGAACGCCCCCGAAACTGACCAGCATGACGGCGCAACTGGCGGTGGTGCCGCGTTGGGTGTGGGCGATAATCGCCCTGGCGGTCATGCCGCTGTTGTGCTGCATGGGCTTGTTCTTCTGGGGCATGGTGATCAGAGATGGAAAAGCAACTCCGACCGCGCAGGTCGTGATCCCCACAGAGGAGCTCAATCCTCCGCCGCCCGTAACGACGCCGACGTTGTGGGACACCGTTAAGTGGAAGCCGCTGACAGAGCCGACGCCGCCGCCGCGCGGCGCGGAGGTCGAATTCGAGGATGATTTTCGCGTGCCTCACTCGGCGTGGTACATGGGCGCGGACGCGGATGTACAGCGATTCGTGGAAGATGAGCAATTTCACATCGTAGTCGCGCCAGATGATTACTGGGGTTGGGCGCGCCTGGAGGATCATAATTTCACCGATTTCGTGTTGGATGTCACTACCGCGCAGATCGGGGGACCGACTGACGGGGAGTTCGGCGTGTTGTTTCGCTATCAGGATAGCGATAATTACTACGCGGCGGAGATATCGGCGAACGGCTGGTTGCGCGTGTTCAAGATGGTAGAGGATGAAAAATATGATCTGGTGCAATGGGAGACGGAGCCGCTGGTCATTGAGGGGCTGGGTAACGCGCATCACCTACGCGTCATCGCTCAGGAGAGCCGGCTGGCGTTTTACATCAACGGGACGCTCGCCGCGCTGGTCGCGGATGATGATTTCGTCGATGGGCGCATCGCGCTGCAAGCGGGGACGAACGATGAAGGTGGTGTGCACGTCGCCTTCGACGATGTGCGAATTGCAAGTCTACCTGCCGAAAGGTTGGAGTTCACCGCGCCGATAAACGCGGTTTCGGACGAGATTGTGTTTTACGAGGATTTCACCGCGCCGGACGAGAATTGGTCGACCGATGACACGACGGTGACGTTACGATATATCGAAGACGACGCGCTGCACATGGAACTGCTGACCGATGACCGCGTATCCTGGACGACGCTCAAGGATTATTCATTTGCGAACTACGCGGTGGATGTCAAGGCGAAGATATTGGATGGCCCGCAGAACAGCGAAGTGGGGATTTTGTTCGATTATCAAGATTCCGATAATTACTACGCGGTGATGTTCAACGGTTTGGGGCAATGGCGGGTGTTCAAATCGGAGTGGAATGATGACGAGGAGGATGGAAAGTGGTATCATCGCGTGCGGTGGACTACTGATGACTTGATTTCGCGCGGCGTCGGCGCGACTTACGAGTTTCGCGTCGTCCGCCAGAATGACCGCATCGGGGTGCTGCTGGACGAGACGCTGCTGGGCTGGGTGCCCGAGGGGTCGTTCACGAGCGGCACCATCGCGGCGATTGTTGGCACGACGACCGAGGCGAACGCGCACGTGGTCGTTGAGGAGATAACGGTCAGGGAGTTAGTGAATATGGAGAAGTAGGCAATTTGATGAGGAAATTTCAGAGTAGTGGTTAAATGGTAAAGGGTAGTTAAAATAAATACAATTTAACCACAAAGCGCACAAAGGACACTAAGATTATTCTTGCCTCGAATGATAGCCTATGACCGCGTATGAGCTTTTTTGAACCTAAAACGCCTAGTGCTCTTGGTGTTCTTTGTGGTTAATTAACTGTGTTACTTTTCCCTATCACTTACATCTTTGCCACTACCGAAATTTTTACCGCCGAGAGCGCAGAGGACGCGGAGAAAAGGAAAAAGCTTTTCACCGACATATGCAGGCATGAGCGCTCATTAAAGGTCATATTCGCGACACAACAAAGAATTATCCAGAAACCTCTGCGCTCTCCGCACCCTCGGCGGTGAAATTATGTTGAATTTGCGGGCTATTTGAGAGTTCGCATGGTAGGGCAGGTTTCTTACCTGCCGTATCCATAATTACCCCAAACGGCGGCTATGGAAAGCCGCCCTACAGGTCACTTTCTTCGCGCACCCTACAAAGTCCCAAAGACCCAATTTGCGCAAGTCCTGACTATTGATCTGTCAAAAACTCGAAGCTGTGCAGCACGTAATCGAAGAACACCGCGCGCATAAACGCGGCATCATCTTCGCACGCCAGCACCGCCAGCGCGTAGCCCCATTCGCCATGCACCGCGCCCACCACGGCTAAATTCATCACCGCGTCATCCTCGTAGCTTAACTCCGTCATCACCGCGCGCCCGTTTGCTAGTTCCAACTCGATAGTATCCCCGCGCTCAATCCCCGAATGTTCCCCCGCGAAATGCTCGACATATCTCTCTAACACCTCGTTTGGCTCTACGGTGATACCCAAATCCAATCCAGTTATACTAACTAGCCCCGCACGGTCTGGCGGAATGAAGAATACCTGCCCCGCGCCCACTTCCACCAACCACTCAGTGGGATAGTGAGTGCGTATGCCCAACGCGCTGTCGGCATAAAGCTCCGCCGTCACCACTAACGTCGCGGAGGGAGTTGGGGATATGACTGTAGCCGTCGCGGTGGGGGATGGGGTAATTGTAGACGTCGCGGTCGCGGGGGGTATCGTGGGAGTAGCTGTCGGTAGCGGCGTAGCTGTGGGAACGTCGGTCGCGGTCGCGGTGGGCATCGTAGGAGTGGGCGTTGTGGTCGGGGGTATGTAGGTTGAAGTTGCGGTCGCGGAGGGAATGGGTGTCGCGGTCGCGGTGATGGTAGGAGTGATGGTTGCAGTGGGGGTGGGTAAGCGCGCGGGGGTGCATGCGGGGTATGTACATGCTAGGAGGATTATCAGGATAATGGTCGTGGTTTTGTTCATGGTTTGTTATGTTTCAATTTGAAGATGCGGTTAGGGTCGCAAGTTGAAGCCTACAGCCACGCGGTTACTCCTGTCTCTCCAACACCACCGCCACCGCGTCCGCCGCGGAATCAACCTGAATGACACCCGGCAAATCCCACGATCCAACAGACACCACTTTCTTGCCCAATTGCAGCGCGTATGCCATCTCGGACAAGGTACCGGTGGCGCCGGGCAAGGCGAGTACCGCGTCGCTGTTGATCACCACGAGAAAATTACGCATCAAGCCCAACGAGGTGCATATAGGAATGTTGACATAAGGATTGGCGGAATTCCGTTCCATGTTGGGAACAATCCCCATGACCAGACCGCCGTTGTCGCTCGCGCCCTTGCTGACCGCCTCCATCGTCCCACCTAGCCCGCCACAGACTAAAATCGCGCCCGCTTGGGCGAGTAGCGCGCCCACTTCATAAGCCACTTCATACTCCGCCGCGCTGCATTGTCCTCTGCCCACGACCGCGATCCTAACAGCTTGCCGCAGTAATTTCGTGTCCATAAATATCCCCCTTGTAAAAAAGCCCCCGCGTTGTACTATACGGGAGCTTACATAGTCATACTAATAGGGCTTACGCAACTTCTGTATATTTTTACCGCTGAGTAGGGCAGGTTTCTTACCTGCCCTATCCATAATTAACCCAGACGGCGGCTATGGAAAGCCGCCCTACAGGTCACTTTAGCCGCGCAACGCGGCATGTGCTAGTTGGGTATATACCGCGCCGGTAGGTCGCAGGTCGCTTCTCATCAGGCTAACTCCGGTCACTTGCATTTCACCCAGTTTACCTACCATCGTTTCCTTGATTAGTTCACCCAACTGTCGCACGGTGGCTTTGTCCACGCGGCGTCTCACCCGTCCCAGAGTCAAATGGGCGCGAAAGGGGCGATCTTCTGGTGGATAGCCGAGCGGAGCTACCGCGCCCTCGATCACATTTTGTAACCTTTTCAGAGTGTCAAGGTCACCATGAACGCCAACCCAAACGACGCGCGGTCGGCGGGCGTTGGGAAAGCAGCCTAACTCCTCAGCCGTCAGGGTGAAAGGGGCAAAGGGCGCGACCGCGGGGGTCAATGCCTCCTCGATAGCCGCGATTTGAGCAGCCGGTACGTTGCCCAGAAATTTCAGTGTTAGATGGATGCTGTGTGGATTGACCCACTTGACCGCGCGGCTGATGTCACTTTCCTTAAGACCATTCTGCACTCGAGTTAAGCCAGTCGCGATATTCTCACTCAGTTCGATGGCAATAAAACTACGAATCTCCTCCATACAATGATTACACCCCTTCCTTAGGAACGGGAATTAAATAACTTGCGCGTTTCTGAGGATAGATCTTTTCACCCTACGGAGAAAAATGTCAATAATTGTCATACGCGTTTATTGCTACCTAAACGCACCCGTAAAGGGTGCGCCTACAGTAGCCGCAGGCTTTACGCCTGCGCTGCCGCGCCAAATGCCCAAGTTATTTACGCGCCATTCCTTAACTCGTTAAACGCAATCGTCGCGCGATCAATAGTATCACCCCCAACGCCGCGCCGCCCAATAGAGCCTCCAATCCAAATCCGGTTTGCGGTGTCTCTCCTCCGTCAGCAGATACAGGAACAACCTGAGTAGGTGTATCTACGGGAATTACGATGACCGTAGGTCCCTTGATCACACTCGTCGGCGTTGGTCCAGTACCACCGCCGATGTCAATCGTCGCGGTTTCCGTTGGTTCGGCACTTTCTCCACCTTTTTCGGTCGTCCCCCCACCAATATCAATCGTCGGCGTCTCGGTTGGACCGTCACTCGTTCCTCCCTCGGCAGACACATCTCCTCCAATGTCAATCGTCGGCGTCTCAGCAGAGCCATCTGAGGTATCAGCCGCCGCGTCGGAGGCGGGGGTATCCGTTATCGCCAGCAAGACTACCGGAGTATTCGTAGGGCGTCCTGTCGGCGTGGCAGTAGGCGCGGTCGTCGCAATCGACTGCGCCGCCACTGCCGCGCCGGACGGAGTAGGTGTCAACTCCGCGACCTCTTCACCTCCGCCATCACCGCGCATTCGAAACAACATCACGCCAACCAATCCCACAACCAACAAGACCACCATCGCGATTACCAATCCAAGAAATAGTCGGTTAGGGCCTTTCCCCTCCTCATCTTCCATATCCACAGGGGGCATTTCAGACATATCCATGATTTATCTCCTTTCACTAATTGACTGTTTGCCTAATAGTTCTAAATTGGATAAGGGTACAGTTACTAATTTACCATTATCTAGTTCCAGTTCTGCCACCTCCTTCTCCAAGCCTGAATCCAGCTTCCGAGTTGATGTTGCTAAACTTTTTATAATGCCTAGTTGAGCATAGTGAGGATTCCGCGTCACTCGCACCCGCGCCCCCATTTTGGCTTCTTGCCCATCAAAGATAGATATTTCCTTAAGATTGTTCGTTTCATTGCGAACTATAATTATCTCCGGCCTGATTATACGCCAGTTCATTTTCGTCGCGCTCGCGGTGGACAAAGTCGCGCGGCAGCCAGCACAATCGCGCAAAAGCTCAAAGATCGGTTTCACCATAGGCAGGTCGCCAAAACCTTCTGTTAGCACTATAGGAATACCACAACCTCCCACTTTATCCAGCAGTTCAGCATCTATTCCTCCGACGACGATACCGGACACTCCTAACTTCACTGCGCGTTGCAACGCGGTGTTTCCCATCGAACTACCACCGATTATAATACAACCGCGGCAACTTTCGTCAATATCTATCAGCGTCAAATAACTGTCGGGCTGGCGGGCTACTATTTTGATAACCCCGTGACAGCATCCCCCTACTCCCCATTTCCCTTGCACGAACGCACCCTTAGTCTCCACCACCGCGCCGTAGCGGGGCAAGATGCTCACCACTTCGCCCCATAATTGAGCCTGGACTTGAGGAAGCGGTAGATTTTTGGATAAAGGCACCGCCCGCGCCACTACATCATCAGGAGAAACACGCTGTCCTAAACGCACCAAGACTTCACCCGGCATGTGAAGCACGCGCTCGCGTTTTATCGTAGTAAATGGCACAATCGCGGTTTCGGGCAGATAATACTTCATAACCTCTCTGAGAAATGGGTAATTAACCACAGAGACACGAAGTGCGCGGAGTTTTTTGAGGAAATAGGCTTATAATCAGCATACACGGTCACACACATTCATTAAAAGTCATAGTTTCCTGACAGCAAAGAGCAAAAAATTCGTGTAATTAGTGGTAGATTATTCCTTGTGTCCCCCAAAATTCAAAAAAGCCAAAATATCTCAGTGTTCTCTGTGTCTCTGTGGTAAATTATTTCATCCCCCCATACTCCACAACCATTCGCGCATCAGGCTTCGCCGCTCTTGACTATCACGCGGTAGAACTAACGGTCGTCCTCGCGCATCTATGACTATCCCCACCGCGCTACCCTCTATATCCGCCGCCCGCGCTACTCCCCTGCCCATGCCAAGGTCGAAGCGGCGCGATGGATATATCTCCAGCGTTACAGTCTGCCCGGCAGGTACAGGGAACACTTCGATGGTTCCGCATCTCACCTCTAACTCGACTTGACGCTCATCAGGGTAGCAAACCTTCGCCCGCAGCGCGACCTCCCCTTCGCGGGGTACACCGACGGGCGCGACGATGGTAGCCAATTTAAGCAAGCCCTCGCGTTCCAACAATTGCACCGCGGCTAGGGGAGAAATCGTCGCCAATGCCCCTAATTGCGGGAGCATCTCGAATTTGTCCATCACTACATCGCATACGCCGACGGGTTGTAGCGCATCCAGCACAATCAAAACCGCTTGCCCGGGCTGCGGAGTACGAGTTAGCACCTGCCCGCGCAGAATAATCAAGTCAACGTGAGGCAGTATTTCGGGATTATCGGCAGCAGCACCGCGCCATTGGCGGCGCAGACGTCTCGCGGCTATGCGCGTAGCCTCGCGCGCCAGTGCCTGTTCCAACCACAAATCATCCGATGTCTCCGGTATGGTCGCCGAATGTAAGGTCTTGTTCCAAACTCGATTGTACACATCGTGAGATGATATAGAGAAAGGAAACCACCGCGCCACCGCGTCGTATCCCGCCAAGTCCAACGTCTGTCCACTTCGTTGCCCTACTCCCAAATCGAGACAACTGCTCGCGGCGAAATCGCCGTCCAAGACAGAGAGGGCATTCGTCGTCGCGCCCCCCACGTCCACACCCAATACGTTCAAATCGTAATATTGCCCCAATAACTTGAATAAGTACCCCAATACCTGAGAGGTGGATAGTACCGGCGAAATACTTTGCGATTTTAACTCCCTATATCCGGGCAGTTGGCTAATCTGATGCTGTTGATAAAGTTCCTCAATCTTATTTCGCGCCGCGTCGGTGAACTCAGTCTCTAGTGCGGCGGAGACGTTCGCGACCGCGTGAAATGTAGTTTTCTCCGTCAGCAGCGCGGCTACTTCGTCCGCGATGGTGGGATTGCCGCCGTAGATGACGTGGGGTTTGACGTAAGGATTATGCCCTAAGACGTTATCCTGATAATAGTCCAACACATCAACAAGCATTTTTGTCATACGCAACACCGGCTCTTTTGCGCCATCATCCACGCCGCCGGTCAACAGGACAGCGCAGCGCGAGTTGCGCTCGAAGGCGTGTAATATGTTCTCAAAGTTGTTATCACCGTAGCACCAAACCGCGCCGATTTCGGCATGGCTCGCTTCTACCGCGTCGCGGGCGCGCTCGATACTGAAATCTTGAGTCAAGCCGATGATGATAACTTCGAGGGGAGTAGCCGCGCTGGTCGTCGCTACAAAGACATCTACGCCAATGCCGCCGCCTTGCTCCGGTATGAGCAGATAACCTTTAGGACTTAGCAAGCGGCGTCCCGAAATGCGCTCTACCTCTCTTACCGCGCGGCGCAACCCGACGTTTATATTCGCGTTCGGCTCATCCAATGTGCTGAAAGCTTCCCCGTGCGCCACAAAGCGATATTGTCCCTTGACCAAGTCGATTAGCACCGCGCTGGTGGTGACGTTGCCGCAGTCCGCCGCTAGAATGGACTCGAGCCGATATTCATGCGCCATTTAGTTACTAAATACCTCCAGCAAGAAGCGCACTCGTTCTATTAGTAATGTAACTCGCGACATCATCATGCTGGCGAAGACCGCGCCGAGCGTGACCATCAGCATTATTCGCCCTAGCCACGCGCCGTAGCGGACGATTCGCTCTGTAACACGCGAGGCTCGCGTGGTATTGTCCTCATCATTTGAAAAAGGAGCCGCGGTGTTAAAACGAAAGTACAGCAGCACACTGATGGTACCGATAACCAAAATGAAATTGTCGATGAAATCGCTCGGGTATTGTCGAAAAGATAGTGATACCATCGCGGCTTTCATCTGCGGTATAAAAGTCCCCAAAATCGCGCCGCTAATTGCCAATGCCGCGCCGACGCCGAATAAATATGCCAGAGATACGTTGCCCCACTTGCCTATGACGCGGCTCAGGTCATGTTTCTGGGGTAGTGCTCGCAACAACAGCAAGAGCGAAAGGGTTAATGGGATGAACAAAAGCCGATTGTCGGCGGGCGACTGAACCAGCGGTTCAAACAGTTGGGGGCGCAGAATTTGCTGATAAGCTAACACCGCGACGTAGGCGAACGCTGTACCAACGAAGATGTGTTCAGCTAACCGGTAGAGCGGGTTGTCTCCCAACAGGTAGCTGTAAACCACCAATGTGAGTATCGCCCCCACCCAAACACCTAGCATTTCATCGCCGAGCCATGCCATCTCCGTTGTATCTCACCCCTATGCCATCACGGGCGCGGAACCATGTCTTTTAGTCCACCAATATCTCACATTAACCGCAATAATCGTCAAAACCAACGCGTAGTGAACTAAAGCCTGCGCGTCCAACGCCGTGAACTCATTGTCAAAGCCCTCCAAATCCAAATACGCCGCGTACTCCGCCGCGCCGCTGATGCCGCTAAGCACGCCGCCAATCTGTGCGGGATAATATGGACGGATATAAGGTAATAACGCGGCGGATACCCCCGCGACCAGCGGCACGCCCATCGGTGTATGCACCTGTTCAATCCACCAGCGCAAGCTCTCCTGCCGCGCCGCCAGGTTGATTATCAGCGCGACATCGGTTAATTGGTCGAAATTCTCGGTTAAAACGTAATCAGAGAGCGAATTTTCATGCAAATAATCTTTTTTAACCATCGCGTTAGGCTCTTGGGCAAAAGCGCGTGCTCCAGCCTCCGCGGGGATATAACCCAGATTAACGTAATCCCTGCCATAGACGTAACGCGGTTCTTTTCTAACCACATCATCCAAAACATTCTGCGCCAATCCCGCCGCCTGTGGTGACAAGCCAATCGTCAATATTTTCGCTCCGCGCTGCATCAGATGCGCCAAGACCGCGCGCGCCTGCGGCGTCATCTCTCCCACATCGCCCATATCGTAATCAAACGCGATGAGCACCAGCGCGTCGGGGTCGAGATAGTCTATCACTTCAGCGAATTTCGCCGTCGGCGCGGTCGGCGCGATATAGTCCTGTGACCAATTGCTGCCCAATAGAAACGGAATGATAATCAATGTCAACATAGCAATCGCGGCGAAGCGATACACCCATTCCGTGCCGAATCGCCAGCGCGGTTTCGCAGCCTCTTGGACTACGCGAGTTTCGCGCCCCAGAATTACA
>CAZSIG010000012.1:4307-9794 GCA_964606195.1 uncultured Anaerolineales bacterium | reverse complement strand
GCTCTCCCGTCTCAAATATCCTCTCACCTTTTCCGTATTCGGCGCGGCGCAGCCATTCGGGCAAATCGTTGTAATTCAGGGGTACTTCCAACTGTGGGACATCCAAAACGCGGCGTTCAGGTTGTTTTGCCCTAGCCAACAAGTCTAGTTCATCCAGCCACGCCAATCCCGGGTCTTTATCCTCATCTTCGGAAGATTCGGTAGTACCACCAGAGGTTGAGGCAGGAGGTTCGCCTCCTTCGTCATCTCCCTTATCTCCCGCGTCCTCATCCTCCTCAGTTTTCGCGTCGCTCTCCTCCGGCTCAACTCCTTCGGAAAGTTGCTTTAACCAGTCTGGCATATCGCCATCGAGCGGGGCAAAATCTTCGTCATCCGCCGCGACCTCTGTATCCATCCATTCGTCAAAACCTTCAATGTCGGCAGCTTCCTCTTCTGGCGACACACCTTCTTCCTCTGCCGCGCCCATCTCGTGTAACCAATCCGGCACTGCTTCATCTCCTAAAGAGTCCACTTCTCCCAACCAACCAGAGAGGTCTTCATCTTCTTCAACATCTTCATCCGCCATTTCTGGCACCGCAGTTTCTTCTCCCTCTTTTGGTGCCATCTCTAACAGCCAGTCCGGTATCTCCGCGACTGGTTCGGGAGATGCGGTTTCATCTTCCCCTTTCGCGCGCTGTAACGCCTCTCGCTCCTCCGCGACTATCGTCTCGACATCCTCTTCGTCCTCTGGTAAAATCACCCCCGCGGCTTCGACTTTGTCAAAGAAATCTTCGGGGACTATTTCATCTAGCCATTCGGGTAATTCTTCCTCTGTTTCAATCTCTTCTATTTCAGCCTCGCGCTCTTCACTCTTTGCCATTTCCGATGGCGCCTTTTCCGCTAACCAATCGGGTATATCTGTCGCGGGTTCGGCGGGCGCGATGCCCTTTTGTCCTTTTTCTCGCAGTAGAGCCTCTCGTTCAGCCGCGATTAGAGCCTCAATATCCTCTTCATCCTCCGGCAAAATTATACCGGATGCTTCAACTTTATCGAAGAAGTCTTCGGACACTATGCCCTCTAGCCATTCCGGTAGTTTATCGCGGTCGGCAGATAGGCGAATGATTCTCGCGCCCATCTCATCTCGTTCCTCCGCGCTAGTTTCGGCAGCCACTTCCCCTTCTTCCTCGGCAGCATACTCCTCTTCTTCCCAATCTAACCCTTCTTCGAGTTCCATAACTTCGGAGACTTCTTCACCGCGTTCTTCCTCAACCGCGACTTCCTCTTCCCAATCTAGTATCTCTGCTGGCTCCGCGCCTTCTTCCGTTATCTCTCCTATCGGTTGTAACTGGCTCACCCATTCTAGTTCCTCATCAGCTACCTCTTCCGTTTCCTTCGCGTCCTCTTCCTCCCAAGTCCCCACAGGACGAAGTTCGCTCAAATCGCCGAACTCCTCCTCGAATTCTATCTCTTCCTCCGGCATAATTAGCTCTTCTAGCTCTTTAGTACCGCGTACCGGCATCAGCGTACTCAACGACGCGGGTACCTCTTCAGTCTCTTCCAACGATAATTCCTCAACTTCCGCGCCTTCCTCTTCTACCTCTAGTTCTTCTACCTGCCCCTCCATCCAAGAGGATAATCCATCAATAGCTGGCATCTCATCCGAAATCGCAGAAACAGGTTCTTCTTCGGTTGGCACCGCCGCGGGAATCTCCATCTCTTCTGGCACAATAGCCTCTTCCTCCTCAACTTCCGAAACCTGTAGTTGTTCCAGCCATGCTGCCAACTCTTCCTCTTCCTCTGGTTCCTCTGCGACGGGCATCTCAACTATTTCGCGCTCTTCTTCGAGTTCTTCTACAGACTCAACCTCCTCCTCAACGCTGGGACGCGCCGCGCTCCATTCTGCCTCTAACGCTTTCCAAGATACTGGCGGCGCCGCGTGGCGCATCCACTCAGATAAACCATCTACCGGAGGCATCACCGACAAATCTATCTCTACTTCAGACTCTTCTTCTGCAACGCGGGGTTGTGCTTGAGCTTCTTCCTCAACCGGCTGCTCAGTTTCCAGTTCCTGCGGCTGTATTCCCTGCAACTGCTGCATCCACTCTGCCAAATCAGCTTCGGGGCTGGCTGCTCTAGCAGCATCTCCAACCTCCTCCGCCTCCGCGACAGTCTCAGCCTCAGGCAACTCACTCAACCAATCGACCGCGCCCTCTCCGCCCTGCTCCAAATCCTTAATCCAATCCGGCAAGTCTGCATCCAACGGCTGGTCCCAAGAACCGAAATCTAAACCCTCGAACGTCCCTTCCGCATCAGATGGCGGCACGGGTTCCTCTGTGACAGGAACAGCTTCTTCCACCTCTTCCGCCGCTGGAGGCTCATCCTCTATCGCGGTGAATTCATCGCCAACATCTAGCGGCATCCCCCAATCCATCGCGGGTAACTCAGTCTCTTCCTCCGTAGTTTCATCTCGCGGGGCAATCGGCTCTTTCTCCTCCGATAAGCCAACATTCGGTAGCCAATCCGGTAAGTCGGTCATAGATGCCGGTTCCGCCGCCGGTGGTTCTTCATCCCAACCGCGCAGGTCTGCCAGCGCGCCTTCTTCACCCTCTTCAGCTAATACATCAACTCCCCAATCGACCTGAATCTCCTCGCCAAAGTCACTCGTTTCGAGGGTATCGGTGGGTAACACATCGCTTTCCATGTCAGCAGGCTCAGCAGTAATCCCCGGCTCAAAGCTAACTTCGCGTTCCTCATCTTTGTCTGTCTCCATCGCTGGTTCTTCTTCAAACTTGACTTCACTGACAACAGCTTTTTCCTCTGCCGTCTCCTCCGCGATTTCCGTTTCTTCTTGCTCTTCGCGCGGCTCGACTTGCGCGGGTTCAGAATCTTTAGGCTGTTTTCTAAATCTACCAAATAGATTTTTAAATAATCCCGAGACGACAGAATCGGATTTTTCATCCTCTGGCGCGGCTTTTGATGGTTTCTTTTCTTTTTTGGCTGCGGGGGGCGCGGCAGGTTTCTCCTTTTGCTTCTTCACAGTAGGAGCCGCGACGACATCAGATTGTTCAGCCATCCGTCTGAGCCAATCCTCCGCGCTTTCTCCAGAGGATGCTTCCTCAGTTTCCGTTTCTTCCTCTTCTAAGGATAAATCCACAGGTACAGCCTCTTCCGCAAAAGCCGACCAATCCACCACCGGCGCGGCAGGTTCCTCGGAGATAATCTCCTCTGAAACCTCTTCGACCGGAACTGCTGAGCGTTCTATCTTTTGTAGCCAATCTACCGCGCTCTCATCCGAAGGCGCGGACTCTGTAGTTTGTTCTAGCTGTTGCCCCCAATCCTCCGCGACTTCACTACCACCTTCCGGAACTTCCTTCTGCTCATCAACCCATCTGAGCCAATCGCTAGAGCCATCGAAAGCTTCATAAAGCGCGGCGACATCTGCCTCTGAGGGGCCTCCAGCCGCTTCCGACGCGGCGGCAGGAGGTTGTTCCTCTGGCACATCTCCCCCAATAGGCATCAAGCGGCTGAGCATCTCGCTCGCATCGCCAATATCCTCTTCCGCGACATCTTCCGTTTCGAATTCAGGAGCATAGTCCAGTTCCTCATCTTCGGGGCGCAAGCGGCTCAACCAATCCCCCGCGTCACTCGTATCTTCCTGACTCTCAGCGGGCACCGCCTCTGGTACTTCTTCTTCGTAGTCAACCTCTTCCGCGCTGTAACGCAGCCGACTTAACCAATCGCCACCATCACCCAAATCATCTGCTGGTTCACTTGCGACAGTCGCGCTTTCCTCTTCTTCATCCTCTAATTCCATAGCCCCGAAGCGCAATCTACCTAACCAATCATTCGCGCCGCCCTCCTCCTCAGCGAAACTTTCTGAGGCTGCCGCGTCACTATATCCTTCGCTCTCAGGTTCCGATTCCTCAATCTCAAAATCTCCGCCTGCCTGCAATCGCTTCAACCAGGCATCGGCATCATCTTGAGGTGCTGCCGCCGCGGTCGGTATAGCCTCTTGCTGTTCTTCACCCCAACCGAACTTCAGACGCGCGCCGCATTTCGCACAATTATCACTATCCTCTGGATTCATATATCCACACATCGGACAACGAATTTCCGCCATTTATGCCCCTCCTACGCGTCGGCAACCCTATCGCGTTTACACTCCTCGCTATATGGGCGGTCAATGCCGAGCAGCAACCGCGCCCCCGTAGCTACAGTGCCTAAAACTACTCCTAACATCAGCCCTCTAGCTCCCGCGGTAACCGGCACTGCCAGCACCCACTCCTTCATCGCTGGTAGCTGATGCCATAAGCGGCTACTGAGCGGTACTTGACCAATCAGCACAATTATGCCTACGCCCCAAAAAATTGCCGATTCCAAATCGTGCACCTTAGCCGCGCGGCACACCGCCGTGAACATATAAAACGCCAATAGCGAGAAGATAGTCGCCTGTATAGGCACAGTCACGTTACGAAAAATCCACCGCACCAACGGCGATTCCGCGCCGCGTATAATTCCAAATGATAATACAACCAAAAATACCGATAATAATACCCCGCTATAAATCCAACCATCGTCGCGGCGGCGCAACTTATCCCCGTGCGTTTTTACTACGTTGATAATCCCCAACAATAGCGCGCTGGCAGAGATAATCGCCGCCCAATGTATTAAAACGGTTCCTAAATTACTCAAATATTCATTCTCTACAATCGTGGCGGCAAGCACCAAGATGCCCACAGACACCGCGGTCGCTGGCGGCAATATACGCTGAATTCTTGCCATCCTAGATTCCCACTCCTAGAGATACCACTACTACACCAAGCAAAACGCCTCCAATGACCACCCACCGCGCCCAATCCTGCGCCAGCACGCTGCTCAGGTGATAATCGCGCGTTCCTGTATAATACCCTCCCACATACATCTCCTCGCCCATAAGCAACTCATTCGCTGAGACATGCGCCGCTGCTAGTACGGTTGCGCGATTAGCCCCCACTACCTGAGTGATTCTCCGTCGCGCTCCCGTCTCGCCTATCAATAGATACTCAGCGCCAAACGCGCCGAGCATGATATTCACCGCGATATTCTCATGCTCCAGAATATCCATCACCCCCGCCGCGTAAGCAGTGGGAGTTGGCCCGGCAATGAAACGTACTTGTGCGCCTTCACTCTCTTTGTATTCCTTTTGATAACTGCGCCGAATAGCACTTCGCGCCGCTGGGACAAGCACTGCGTCCGCCACCGTGACAATCAATGGTACATCACACCGCGCCGTCCGCTGTGCTATTGCCTCTAGCATCGTCAAACCAGCCCAACTCTCCGTCACCGTCGCGGTGTTCACATTACCCGTTCCCAGAGAGACATGTATCCCCTGTCCTAGCTCCACCGCGCTCGCCACCAGACGTGGTATATCCTCATATTCGCGCAACCGCCGGGGCTGAAAATGTGCACCGCGTCGTACTCGCACCGCTGCCCACAACCATAACACGCCAAAAATCAGAAGTATTACCA
>CAZSIG010000012.1:0-4207 GCA_964606195.1 uncultured Anaerolineales bacterium | reverse complement strand
CCCACCGCGTTACTATCTCCCCAATCGGTGAAAAACGGCTGGGCGAAGAGGAGCATTTGACTGCCGATAAAACGAAGCGGTTTGTGCATCTCCAAGAAAAGGATGGCGGGCATCGTAACATTCCACCGCGTGATGCGCTCGACCCATTTATCCACCACCGCGTCGCGCCGAGATAAGTTCATAGTATTATGTATTATACCACAAAGCGATACTCTTGTCTATCACAAATTACGACGATGACGGCGAATCCATTCTATGCCGTAAGTTATCCAATAAAGTGGGCTGAGCGGCAAATCTTGGGCGTGTAGATAATCCACGCGATAGCCGCCGAAACCCTGCTTGAAGAAGGTAAGCCCATGCCAAGGGTGGTTGGGGTCATCGTCAGGAGCGATGCCCCAGAAATTGTATAGCGTGCCGCCGCGCCGTTTAACTTCGCGAATAGCCTCCCATTGTATCAAATGCGCCCCGGAGACCTTCGCGCGCTTCGGCATCGACGCGCCATGATGGTAGTACCCCGCGTTGCCATAGTACATAACGATGGCACCCGCCAACACCTGTCCTTGATACCGCGCCAGAAAGACGCGCACCTGGTCATCCGCCGCGAAAGTTTCCACCTGCTGCTGCATGAACTCCAGTGAAAAGGGGGTGAAATGCTGCCGCTGCACCGTCGCTTCCAATAAGCGGTTGAAAATCTCCACATCTGCCAAATCGGTGCTAGAGGTAACCTCTACCCCATCGCGTATGGCACGGCGCACATCGTAACGCGTGTTTTTCCGCATCTCTTTCAACAATTCATCTTCCGAGGGCGAGACATCTAGCAGCCAACTTGACTCCGCGTGCATGTGAATCGGTGCGTCGCGAAAGCCTTGTTTGTGAAAGATGGCGCGGTTCTCCGCGTCTTCGATTAACAACGGACTGATACGAACGAACGCGGCGCGTTCAGTTCGTGCTAGTTTTCGCAAATGCTGCACTAATGCCGTAAAATGTGCCGGTTTATCCCAATCGATTAACGGTCCATGCGGACAAAATAGAAAAGTACCGCGCTTGGCGTGAACCTTGAGTATCAGCGCGACACCGCGCAGTTCGCCATCCTCAAATATGCCCAGCCGAAACGCCTCGTCCCCGCGCTTGTGGTTAAATTCTCCCCAATTCCATGAGTGTAAAAAAGTGTACGTATGATAATTTGTAACGAATTGCTCCCATTGAGCGCGGTCGGTTATCGCATTAACTGTTATCGTCATAATTTATTTTCAAAATGCGCCTCTCTACAATTTCGCGAATATCGTCAGAAATCCCTAATGCCTTAACCGCGCGCGCGAGTAAGTTGCGCAGATGGTCTTTTCGTAACCCTTTTTTCACTTTGTTAATGTATTCACAATAAACAAGGTGTAACAAATGTTTACCGTTAATAAAAACATGAGCGCGTTCTAATGTGCCTATTCGCTCTCGTATCATCTGCTCCTTTTGCAACAATAGATTTTCAGCCTCTTGCTCCGAAAAGCTCAATCTCAAAGCGACTTCACGCACTAAAGAGCCGCGGTTACCAATGACATCATGGCCAACGGGAAAGTATTCGATACCGCGTTGGGCTTCCCAGAATAGCCAATGCGCCGCGGTTATCCCAACTAATTGCCCACAAAGTTCTAACAACTTAACTTGTATTTCAGTCACTTCAGGCGCATCATGCTTCCGTCCATAGAAAATCCGTAACTCTTCATGCAACGCTGCTGGTTCAAGTAAATAGTTCTCAATGGTGTAACGGCGCAAGATAAACAGATGCGCGTCTAAATCAAATAGTGCCGCGTCGACAGCGGAATCATCACGAAAATCGCGGTCTATGATGCCATATACACGGTCTGTCCGACTGAACCCCAAAAGCTTATCCAAACCCTCCTGCACGTTGGAATAACCACTGGCGGGGTAAAACAAAACTTCCCCCAACTTATCTCCGTAAAATTCCTCAAATACATCTACATCATCGGGGCCTTCAAGTAAAATCAGTGTGCGGGGGCCCAGTTCAAAAAGCAGGTCGGTTAATTCGGCAGATAGAGTTTCAATTACGCGGGTAGTCATATTAAAAAACGGTCAAAATCAAAGTATTCTCGCGTCCAAAGATATCCAAGAACGCGGGCGCGTGAGTGGTGACAATCAACTGAAAAGGTATCTCTCGCTGTAATTTTTTCAACGCGGTTCCCAAGCGGTGCTGAAACGCGGGGTGCAAACTATTTTCTATCTCATCAATGAGCACGATACTTCCGGGAGTCAACCTTCGCCGCAGTTCGAGTAAAATAATGAGCAGATTTTGTTCGCCGGAACTCAATTGTTCGAGGGGATGCTGCGTTCCATCGGGCAATTCTATCATAGTTTGAAGTTTTTTGCGCATAACCCCAGAGATTCGCTTGCCCGCTGGCAATACTATATCATTAACAAATTTTTTCATCTGCTCAAAAAGCTCTGGCTCCGCGTAGTCCAACCAAACAAAATAACTGTTTAGGGATCCCGCGAAGGTATCTACGGCTTCATAACGGTATAACCAACGGTAAGTAATATCCTCGCGGTGTATCTGCTCACCTGGATTCGAGCGCATTCGGCGATAATAGGGAAAATACAGGATTGAAGAAGGTTCTTTCATCCTGCTAATGGGTATATTCTGTTTTCCCATATTAGCGATGTCCTGGACAAAGGATGGCGGTATCGTATCGCGAAGCTCACTATTAGAAGAGAAATCATAGCCAATAAAGTATTCAACATTGTCAATCAACAAACATAAATCAGCCTTTGTCCCCCCCCCATCAACTATTCGCGGGAATTCAAGAGGCTCAAGCAGAGAATCCAAAAGTGTCGCGATAAGTTCCAAAATTGTAGTCTTGCCGCTTCCATTCGCGCCACCTATCACCGTAGTAGGGCGCGGCTTGTCTCCATCCATAAAGCTAACTTCCACATCGCGCAGCGGTCCACAATTTTTCACTAACAGCGATTTTACCTGAATTTCCATAATCTCAACTCATAGAACCTTTACCCATATCCATTAGATACATTGTAAATTATAGCACAAATAATCACCTCTGCAAAATCAGTAGCTAAAATTAGGCTCTTGGGGAATGCACGGAGACAGCTTAATACGCGGTTTATTTTTTGCCCCTAATTGGCACGAATAAGCAGAAAATCAGTGCAATTCGTGAAATTAGTGGCAGATTTTTCCTGATGACCACTCGAAATCCCAAAGATCCTAAAATTAAAAAGCGGGAGAGCGTAAAGACTCTCCCGCCGCGCCTTCTTCCATGAAATACCCCTAAACCTGAGAACAACGTCGTGTTAGCATCGCGCCACGTCGGTGATGTTCGATTGGAAAAGAGCCTTCCTTGACTCTGTTCGTTGACACAACCGCGTCGATCTGCTGCCTGAATTTTTCTCTCATTCGCCTCTTCTCCTCCGCGGGCAGAAAAGCAGCCTGCACGCCGTTCAATATCATCTCTCGCAGTTCGTTCCAAGTTACCCCTAACGAGTGCATGATTGCATGGTATTCCTCACTGAGGGTCGTATGGCTAACACTGGGGTTATCGGTATTCACCGTAACGCGGACCCCGGCGTGGTGTATTTTGCGTAATGGATGGGCAGCCAAACTCCTAACCGCGCCAGTCTGTACATTGCTGGTGGGGCATATCTCCAGAGCGACATCGTACTTCTTAGCCAACATCACCGTATTCACATTTTCGATAATGTGCACCCCATGCCCGATACGATGCGCGCTTAGCTTCATAATCGCAGTCTCAACGTTGCTCGCGCCGCCAGCCTCGCCGGCATGAATCGTAATTCCTAAACCTTCACCGCGCGCCATGTGAAAAATGTCGCTGAACAGCTCCGCAGGATAGTTGGTCTCATCGCCCGCTAAGTCCAAGCCCACTAGCCCCTCACTTTGGTGCTCTATCGCGGTACACGCCACCTGTCGCGCTATGGTATGGTCATCCTGATCGCGCCGAATAGTCGCGATCAGCCGCACGACTATATCGAAATCCCGTTGTGCCTGCGCGGCAACGTCAAGTACCCTATCCATCACCTCATGCAACGTGAATCTGCCTTTATTTGCCAGATTAGCCGGACTGAAGCGCATCTCCATGTACTTAACGTTATCCAGCGCGGCGTCAGCGATAGTCTCATAAGTGGCGCGGTCAATAGCCTCGTAACTGGTATAGAGACGGCGCAGAGG
>CAZSIG010000011.1:0-21191 GCA_964606195.1 uncultured Anaerolineales bacterium | reverse complement strand
ACAGATACAAAAAATCTTTCCCGTAACTCTCCGCGTTCTCTGCGCTCTCTGCGGTTAGTTATAGTGCGGTTTTGCGTAAGTCCTACTATAGACAAACACCACGTTTTATGGTATACTGTCTATGTTAGATTGCACTTTACAAAAATAAATACGCCGCGTAGTGTAAACAGCACCGCGCGGCGTGACGGATTGCCCCGTGATAACTACGGAGCAAGGTGGGGAGAAAGGGATTTGAACCCTCACGCTCTAGGAGCATAGGTTCCTAAGACCTACGTGTCTGCCGTTCCACCACCTCCCCACATGCGAATAAGATTATAGCAAACACCCCTCGAAAAGTCAAATATTTCTGTTCACCTCTTTCGCGCCGCCCTTTTCATCTCCACATCAACTTGACAATCCTTGAAACTTCGTCCCCCCCACGCGACCGCGTCACAAGTTATCCACGGCTTGACCAAACTTAGGTTAGTGTAATGATAAAGCGGCGCGATTGCGGTCTCCACATTATTCAGTTCGTACTCTGCCTGTTTATATAATTCTCTACGTTGCGCCGCGTCAATTTCTCCCGCCGCCTGCGCGGTGAGTTCATCGAATTTTCCCGGAGCGCGGCGCAAGAAATTCCCGCTCGCCTCCGCGTGAAATTCCTCGTGCAGCCCATTATGCTGGTCCGGATAATTCGCGCACCAAGTCAGGCGAAAGATGTGTGGGGTATCTTCAAGCGGCGCGTCGTGTTGTATCCTTTTCAGATAGTTCACCCACTCGTAATCTTCGACGCGCACCGTGACGCTCAAGCACTCCGTCCACATTCGTTGGGCAGCCCGCGCCATCTGCGCTTGTTTCTCGCTGGTATTGTGCATCAGCGTTACTTCAGGAAATTTCGCGCCATCAGGATAACCCGCCTCCGCCAGATACGCCTTTGCGCGCTCGCAATCGCTGCCGATGCCTATCGCGGGGTTATGCGCGGTATTGCCGAAAATCCCGGGACCGGCGAATGAGGTCGCGGGGGTTCCCGCTTCTCCGATTACCTCGTCAATCAATCGCGAGCGGTCAAGCGCGGCGGAGAACGCCTTACGAACCAAATGATTATCGAAAGGCGGTTTCGCGTTGACAAATCCGTAATAGTACGTACACAACGCGGGGCTGGCGCGCAACTCACCGCTCAACTTCACCGAAGATTTAACATGTTCAATACTGTTTGCCGATAAAGTGCCCAGATAACCCGCGTAGGTATCTAACTCATCATTCTCATACATTGCTAAGCCGATGCTATCATCAGGAACTATGGCGGCGCGCACTTCATCAATATGCACATTTTCCGCGTCGTAGTAGAGCGGATTTTTCACCCACGTGACTCGCTCGTAGCGTTTTCGCTCCTTTAACAAAAAGGGGCCGTTCGTCCAAACGTTATCGGGGCGTGTCCATTTATCCCCATTAGCCTCGATAGCCTCGCGCGGTTGAGGATACGTGACCCATGCGGCAACGAGCACGGGAAAATAGCTCGCGGGTTTTTCCAGAGTGAACTCTACGATGTACTCATCTATCGCTTTGACGCCTACGTCATTCAAACTCGCTGTTCCCCTGTTTGCCGCTTGCGCACCCTCGATTGCGTACAACAAGTAGGCGTAATCCGCCGCGGTGGTGGGGTCTAGCGAGCGTTTTATTCCGTACACTACATCCGACGCGGTGACGGGACGCTTCTCCACGACATCGTTCTTGGAATTATATTGTACCCATAGAACATCTTGCCGCAGATAAAAAGTCCACGTCAAGCCATTCTCCGAAATTTCCCAACGTTCAGCTAGTTCCGGTACAACTTCCAGTTTTTGCGCATCGAACGCGGTCAAACCCAAGAACATCTGCCTGACACAATCTATCGAGGCATCATCCCACGCCCGTGCGGGATCCATGGTTAATGGCTCGTCGCCCAAGCTCACATCCAGCACCGCGCGGTCTTTATCGCGAGAAATTACACCGCAACTCGTCAGAGTAATCACGCTTAATAAGCATAAAAACGCTATTTTGATGAATCTTCTCGTCACGCGATTTTTAACCTCACTTGTCTAGCTCCCCGCGAGCTTCAAGCTCGCGGAGAACTAAAACCTACACACAAACAAAACCCTCGCTTGCGATAACAAAACGAGGGTTCTCGATTATCAATTTCCGTATACTTCTACCCCACAATACCTTCTTCGGCTAAGAGACGCTCCGCCTCAATCGCGGCGGCGGCGCCGGTCCCTGCCGCGATGACCGCTTGTCTAAACAGCGGGTCTTGTACGTCGCCCGAGGCGAACACCCCCGGAACGCTGGTGCGCTGGCGCTTGTCGGTCACAATGTATCCTTGCTTATCGAGTTCTAATTGCCCCGCGAAGAGTTGGGTATTGGGAATTAAACCGATGTAGACGAAAACTCCCTCCGCTTCAATCACGGACTCTTCCCCCGTTTTGACATTCTTCACGCGCGCTCCGGTAACGCCGGTGTCACCTAGAATCTCTTCCACTACGGTATCCCAAACGAACTTGATTTTGGGATTGGCGAAGGCGCGGTTTTGCAATGTCTTACCCGCGCGCAAGGCGTCGCGGCGGTGTACCACCGTCACCTGCCGCGCAAAGCGAGTCAAGAATAGACCTTCGTCCATCGCGCTATCTCCCCCACCGACGACGATAACATCTTTGTCGCGATAGAAAAAGCCGTCACAAGTGGCGCAGAATGAGACTCCGCGTCCGATAAATTTCTCCTCACCGGGTACGCCGAGTTTGCGAGACTGCGCTCCGGTGGCAACGATGACCGTGTGTGCCTGCCGCTCTCCAACATAGGTGGTCAGCTTAAAGGGGCGCGCGGAGAAATCTACCGATAGAACTTCGTCCAACTCGACGCGGGCGTCGAATTGTTCAGCCTGCCGCTGCATCTGCTGCGCCAAAGCCGCGCCGCCGATACCTTCGGGGAAGCCGGGATAATTTTCCATCATTTCGGTGGTCGCCGCTTGGCCACCCGGTGATTGTCCTAACAATACTAGCGGATTTAACGCGGCGCGTCCCGCGTACAGCGCGGCGGTCAATCCCGCGGGTCCACCCCCGATGATAATCAGATTTTCAACTTCAGGTGCTTGCGCGGGTTCTTCACTCGGAGCACTTCCCAGATTTAAAGAAAAATCCAGACCAGACATATCGTATCTCTTCCTTCTCCTATCCTAATTATAACTTTTATTAATAAATTGGTGAGCACGCGGTTGTAACTTTTTATACAACCTTACTATTCAGGGTAATAGCTTGCGCGGGGCAGGTCGTAATACAAACATGACAACCATAACATCGGCTCGCGTCGATAAAGGGCGCCTCGTCAAGGTCGATTTGTAAGATAGCTTTGCTGCGGCAGACCGCGCGTGCCAAACATTTACGACATAGATTGCATTTATCGTCGATGACATAAGGCACATCGCGCGGGTCAGCTTTGCCGAAATCCATCATAACTACCTCAATCGCCCTAAAGCCAAGTCCAATAAATTGTCGCTTGACAAAGCGCAGATTATTGAGTATAATCGATTACTACCTATACGGGGTATCAATAACCTCGGAACATTTTAACATGAAATAATAGGCTTGTCAAATCTTCTACAAAGTATAGACAGAGATTTATGAACACGAGAAACAGAGAACTGACAATAAACAAATCGGAAACCGCGCCATCCAAGATGAGTGGCGGTGTAATCGCGCTAATCGCGGGCAGCAGCTTTTTGGTATTAGCCGCGGCGGGAATGATATTCATCCTCGCGATATTCTTGATTTTTCGCAGCGGAAGTATAGTCGGTAGGACACAAGACGGTCCTGTATTGCCCGATAACGCGGCGCGAAGTGGAAAAGAAGCCCCCGATTTTTCCCTGAACGATGTGACCGGAAAAAGCGTCGCGTTGAGCGACTTTCAGGGTAAACGCGTGTTGCTCAACGTCTGGGCTTCGTGGTGTCCCCCTTGTAGAGCCGAGATGCCCGATTTGGAAGCGCTGCATCAAAAATATGATGACTTGGTCGTGCTCGCGGTCAATTCCGGTGATGACACCGCCGCGGTAAAGGAATTCGTTGAGAATTTTGAGCTGTCTTTTCCCATTCTAATCGACGAAAATCAGCAGGTGAGTAAATTGTATAAGGTGCGCGGGTTGCCCACTTCCTTTTTCATCGACTCTCAAGGCACACTACGAAAAACGCACATGGGACAATTGGACGCGTCGTTAGCGGAACTGTACTTAAAGGATATAGACTGAAACTCACATGAAAGAGAAAAACGCGCGCGTTAAGGAACTAGAGCTTAGAATATCCGAACTGCGTGCCCGCTTGCCCAAGCATTCCCCGCCTCCCGCGATGATGATAGAGCTAGATGATTTAGAATACGAGTTGGAGATATTACTAAAGGAGCAGGAAAATGGCGAGAGCCAGCAAGACGAGCGTTCCCCAAATTGATTTATCATCCCTATCCGAATCTCAACTAAACATATATCAACGTCTGCGCCGTCTGGAAGGACAAATGCGCGGTTTGCAAAGGATGGTACATGAGAAGCGAGACTGTGTAGAGATTTTAACCCAAGTAATCGCGGCGCGCGCCGCGTTGGATAGAGTAGGGTTAGCCATTCTACAAGGGAAAATAAACGACTGTTTTCCTGAACTTAACGAAACGGATAATATGGATGTGAATAAACTACAACGCGCTCTGGAGCTGTGGTTACACGGCGGCTCGGGGTAGTACAAAAAAGTGTTTGTAGATGAAGATATTGAAAGGCGCGGTTCACCGCGTCTTTTTTGTATAGTCATTCCTAATTTACTGATGATTTAACTAGCTACTTGACAGTTTGCTGTCTCGCGCCGCGCCCATCGTGAGTGAACTCACGGTTGCTATGCGAAACGCGCTGAAGCGCGTTATGCCGAACATGCTTCAGCATGTTTCTGGTAGCCGCGCCGAGTTCACTCGGCGAACCGCGGCGCGGGCGGAAGTAGTAATTTGAAAGTGTCAGGTAGCCAGATGATTTAATTATTTTTTGCACTGCGTTGCGGGCAATAGGATACTGATAAACACAGATTTTCATTGATTTCGCGGGCTTTACAGCCCCAAATCAGGGTGTGTCAGTGTTCCATATTATTTGACAACGCGGTTTTTGTATGGTACTATGATTTTAATTAAGAATGTAGAAGATTAACCAAACATAAGGTGGTAACATGACTAATACCGCGAATTCGCCAAAAACTATTTTGTTCGTATGTACCGGAAACCTCTGCCGCTCTCCTATGGCTACCGCGCTCTTTCGAGAACAAATCCGACAACGAGAGGATAATCCACAGCAGTATCACGTCTACTCCGCGGGGATACTGGACATCAACAATCACCCCGCGGCTGAGTTCGCGGTACAAGTGATGAACGACTATGGGCTAGACATCACCGCGCACCGGTCTCACGAGCTAAATGTGATTGATGTTGAGAACGCGGACCTGATTTTGACGATGACCGCCGCGCAGCAAGAGGTGATTCAGGTCGAATTTCCGGAGTATCGCGATAAAGTTTACATGTTGAGCGAGGTTTTAGAGCAACAGTATGACATTCAGGACCCTTATGGCATGGAACTCGACGCGTATCGCTACGCCGCGGAGGAGATAAACAGCATCATCAAGGAAGGGTACAACAACATCATCACTTTAGCCGCAGGAGAACAAAAAAGTGCCCGATAGCCGGTACAATCAAAGTATTATTTTAATCCTCAGTTTTTTGCTACTATGGACGTTGTTTCCTATGGGATGTGCACAGTGGCGTAGTGCGCTGGGCGATATAACCGCGCGAAATGAAACCGTCGCGGTCACGCCTACCGCGACCGATGCCGCGCCCACCGCGACCGCCGTTCCTACCCCTGCGGTGATTACATTGACCGTCTGGACTAGCGAGGAATTCGCGCCGACGCGCGGAGATGAAGCTGGGGCGATTATGGAACTGCGCTACGAGACCTTTATGGAGACGTATTCCGATGTGATAATCGAACATCGGCTGAAAAAGCCTTATGGTAAAGGCGGCTTGCTCGATTTTCTGATTACCTCCAGCGCGGTGGTGCCGCAGATGTTGCCCGACGTAGTGATACTCGACATCGCGGAGCTGAATCATGCGACTGAACGCGGGGTTTTGTCACCTCTGGACGATTTAATATCGACAGAGTTATCAGATAATTTGTATCCTTGGGCTAGAGATGCAGGTACTGTTGAGGGGCAGTGGGTGGGAATACCCTTCGCGGTGGAATTGGAACATCTAGTATACTCGACTGAACAAATAGAAGAACCGCCATTGACCTGGCAGGAAGTTTTGACGCGCGAGATTCCATACATTTTTCCGGCGGGCGGTGATGGGAGCTTAGTCAACGCCGCGTTTTTATTACAGTATTGGGCTTTGGGTGGAGAACTGTTGGACGACATTGGAAACCCCAACTTGGATTTGGCTAAAGTTGAGGAGATTTTAGAATTCTATCGCGAGGGATATGAACGCGACATCTTCAAACCCGCGCCCTTTGAATTTCATCATTCTGACGAGTGTTGGGAGGCATACACTCAAATGGATGTGGCGTTGGCACACATCAGCTCGCGCCGATTTTTGACCGAACGGGCGACGGACAGAGACATCGGCTTCGGTTTTATTCCCACTAAAGATGAATTAGCGACAGATGCCAAACCGCTGGCAGTGGGTCGCGGTTGGGCAGTGGTGATAACGACCAAAGACAGCCGCCGTTTGCCAATCGCGGTTGAGTTCGTCGAACATATATTCAGCGCGAATACGGTGGGGCGCTGGACTTGCACGACGCATTATCTGCCTTCACGCCGCGACGCGCTGACTTGCTATGAATCCGATGACGAGTATGTGCAGTTCATTCAAACCCTCTTGGAGAACGCGCGGTTTCGACCGTACAGCGCGGGCTATCACAAAGTAGCGACCGCTTTGCAGACGGCAGTTGGCGCGGTTTTACAAGAGGGACAGACACCCACGCAGGCGATAGAGGGGCTGAAGGAGTTATCGCAGCAAGAATAGACATTATTCATTTTTAACCACAAAGAGTACAAAGAAACAATAAGATACCCTTCATTAGCCAGTATGCACGCCTATACATATCCATTAAATTCCTTAGTGCTCTTGGTGCCCTTTGTGGTTAGTTTATTTCCGATTAAGCTCAATGAGTAAATCCACGATTATAACCCGAAGAGAATTTATACAAACCGCGACGGTTATGGGCGCGGGGGTGCTGGGCGCGCGGTTCTTGCTGCCCGATGTCGGGGCGCAGGAACCGCCTTTTACTTTGCCTCCCCACGCGCGCGAGGCGCGGTATTACACTAGTCTGCGCGAAGATGCCCTCAACTGCACTACATGCCATGGAGAGACAGAACCATCGCGTGTTTTGTACTGTCATGTCTCCCACGCGGGTGATTACGTGAAATGCGAACTCTGCCCGCACGGGTGTATCATCTCTGAGGGACAGCGTGGCACATGCCGCGTGCGCGAAAATCGCGGCGGCAAGCTGTACACGATGGTTTATGGAAATCCGGTCTCGATGAACAATGACCCCATCGAGAAAAAGCCACTTTACCATTTTTTGCCGGGTACTCTCGCGCTATCGTTGGCTACGGCGGGATGCAACCTACGATGCAAATATTGTCAGAACTGGGAAATATCTCAATTTCCTCCCGAAGAGTTGGCGACGGGTACGAAAAACCTTTTGGATTATTTAGAATCGCGCGGGGCATTGGAATGCGACCCCGCGCCGTGCGAGATAATAACTCCTGAACAATTAGCAGAGTTGGCGTATAGTTTAAGCAGTCCCACTATCGCGTATACCTATTCGGAGCCGATGATTTTCTACGAGTATATGCTCGACGCAGCGCGCGCGGCGCGCCCGCGTGGTATTCACAACGTGGTCATCTCCGCTGGTTACATCAACCCCGCGCCGCTACGGGAACTGTGTGCCGCGGTCGATGCCATCAAGATTGATTTCAAAGGTTTCAGCGAGGAATTTTACCGTGATGTATGCGGTGGCACACTCGCGCCGGTGTTGGAAACACTGCGGACTATTCACGAGAGCGGGACTCACCTGGAAATCGTCACGCTGGTCGTGCCTACACTGAACGACTCCGAAGATGAGCTGCGCGGAATGGCGAAATGGGTGGTGGATAATCTCGGCGTCAATGTACCTTGCCATTACTCGCGGTTTCACCCCATGTATAAACTGAAAAACCTACCGCCGACGCCGGTAGAGACTTTGGAATTGGCATGGCAAGCTGCGCGAGACGCGGGAATTCGCTATGCCTATATCGGTAACGTGCCCGGGCACCGCGCCAATAATACCTATTGTCATCACTGTGGGGAATTGCTAATCGAACGGCGCGGTTACCAGATTGTACAGTTTCGCGTTGAGGATGGCAAATGTTCGTTTTGTGACGCGGCGATTCCGGGCGTTTGGGAGTAGTTTCCATGAGCACCGCACATCATCAATGAACGAAAATCACCCTCACCCCCAGCCCCTCTCCCTTAAAGAGAGAGGGGAGTAAGTTCCCTCTCCCCTGCGGGGAGAGGGTTAGGGTGAGGGGAGGCGCGGCGCGGTTGTATGAGCATCTCCCCCGGTAACCGCGCCATGTCCCCGGCACCAATTTATTTTCGAGGTAGAAGAAAGGCTCTTTGGAATTTCGCGAGGTCAACTTTATTTTTTGCCACTAATTGCACGAATTTTCACTTCTCTGTAAGTTATAACTGATAAAAGAAGGAGTAATTTATGAAAACGATCATCATTCTCGTAATGCACGGCGCGCCGCCGAACGATTTCCCAAGAAGAGAATTGGGGGAGTTTTTTAGTATGCAAATGAGGCTAGAACACGCGCATGGCACACCTAACGCGGAACTTGAAGGGCGTTACGCGGAGCTAGAAGCCAAGATGCGCGCGTGGCCACGCACCGCGCAGAACGACCCATTCTACGCCGGGGCGAGCGACATGGCTGAGCAACTCGGTCGTGTCACGGGGCGCGAAGTTATTTTAGGGTTCAACGAGTTCTGCGCTCCCAGTCTCGATGAGGCGTTCGATCAAGCCGCGACGCGGGCAGCCGATAGAATCGTCGTCGTCACGCCGATGATGACGCGCGGTGGTGAACATTCTGAAAAGGATATCCCTGAAGCGCTTGAACATGCCAAAGAAAAATACCCTCAAATCGAGATTACCTATGTCTGGCCTTTCGATGTTGCTGAGGTGGCGCGATTTTTAGCAAGGCAGATAGAACATTTTGTTTCGTGATTCACATCCAACTCAGCGGAATCTGTAGGGCTTTCTCAAAGTCGCGCGGGGGGCATTATATGTCACCCTGAGCGCAGCGAAGGGTCTCGTTTTCCCGTTAATTTGATGCCCGCTAATCAACAGGTAATAACTATAGCGCAACCGAGATGCTGCGCGTAGTTTATCCCCGCACAGGGGCTCAGCATGACACTTTGAGAAGAGCCTGCTAGAGATTTTGACCACGCGAATTGGACTTTGAGAAAGCCCTAGCGGAATCTGTCCCTATTCGCAAAAAGAGGGAGAACTTTGTGCAAAGTTCTCCCTCTTTAACTTTATACTCTAACTCTAGCTGGCTTATATCGCGGGACTTGTCTCCTCTTCTTCCTCTGGCGTATACTGCCGCAGGTGTTCGGGGCTTTCCACGCGATCGATGTACAACGTGCCGTTCAGATGGTCGATCTCATGCTGAAAGATGCGCGCTGGAAAATCGCGCGCCTTGATTTTCACCTTTTTACCATGCTCGTCCAAGCCTTTAACAGCCACGCTGACCGCGCGCCACACATCACCCTCGAAACCGGGTACGGAGAGGCATCCCTCGACGCCCTCCTCTTGCTCATCGCTCATCGCGACGATTTCAGGATTAACCACCGCGAAGAGTTTGCCGCTCAATGGTTCATCTTCAATCTCCGGCACCTCCACCACGATAACGCGTAGCGGCACTCCAATCTGCGGCGCGGCTAGACCGACACCCGGCGCGACGCGCATCGTCTCTATCATATCCTCACATAATTTCCTAATCTCTTCATTCACTTTCTTGACTTTGGTCGCTTTGTTCCGCAATACCGGCGCGCCCATCGTCTGAATCTCTAGTATTGCCATAAATATCTCCTGATGCGTGAAATCTATCTCGCCTCACGCCAAAACAATCGTATCTCGCTCACGGGCGTACGCCGCGTTAGGGAAGACCGCCTGCACTTCGGGCTCTACCCTTTCTAGGAAGTCGTCGGTATGTCCGGCGTTGTGATGCGTTAAATACAGCTTATCGACATTCGCCCTTTTAGCCACCTCTACTGCCATGTTCCAGGTGCTATGTCCCCAACCTTGCCGCGTTACGCCGACTTCTCCTGTGTATTCTTCCTCTACATATTCTCCATCGTGAATTAGCACATCCGCGTTTTTAGAGAAGTTGATCAAGCGTTTGTCGCCCCCCGCGTACCCTTCGGTATCAGTGGCGAAAACCAGGGTGTTGTCGCCATACTCCAGACGATACATCAGCGCGCCACCTTTGGGATGAGCATAGCTGTGCATGACGCGTACTACGGTGGAATTCGGCGGTATCTCCTGCACATCGCGGTTCACGTTTCGCACCTGCGGTTCGGTATCGGCGGGCACGACCATAAATTGGTCTTCTCTGATATTTCTGATGGAGATGGTCGCTTCCAGTTCGTCCAATTCGACTGGAAAGTACATCGGCAGCATGGAACGCCTCAGTATATCCTCTAAATCCTCGTGCAGCATACGCGGTCCGAATATACGAATATTAGCAGTGCCGAAGTGAGTGGGGGCGAAGAAGGGAAACCCTTGCGTATGGTCGGTGTGGGTGTGGGTAAATAATAAAACTATATCCAATGGTTCATTGGTCTGAAAATACTGTCCCGCCAGCTTTCTGCCCAGTTCTATAATGCCGGTACCCGCGTCGATGATGATTAGACGTCGCCCGACATTTACTTCCAAACAAGTAGTATTCCCCCCAAAAGCGGCGGTCTCCACTCCGGGCACCGCGTATCCCCCTCGTGTGCCCCAAAATGTAACTGTAAATCGGTTGTTCGTCATAAGTCGTTTTTCTTTCCTCAAATATTCACGGAGTATAAAGGGCAAACACGCGGACTTACCCCTTACATGCGTATTTGCATCAGCAAGCCGTTGAGACGCACTAAATCGTTGTTCAATAATTTGGCTAGTTCGCGCCCCGCCTTGACCATGAATTGCCGCCGCTCGTTCATATCATCGCGACAGGTAGCCGCGAAACGCAGGCTCGCGGCTAGTACCTCATCGGGGCAAATTTCTTTTCTGTTCAACACCGTGCGGAAAAAATCGAATTTCTCGGTGAACTTGACCACCTCTTCCTTTTCACACGGATCGATGTTATTCAAGGTTAAGGGAGGCTGCGGTGGCAGATGATGATAAATCTTACCATCGCGGTTATACCCGACGACCAAAACGCTGACTTCAATCGGCACCTGGCGATTTTGGCGTTGATCCTCGATATATTCGTCGGTAACGTCCGATAACCCGGCTAACTCGCGGGCTAAGGGGTCATCTTCGATGAGCACGTTGTAAATGATGCCGTAGACTTCGATGTCCTTCTGCACACGCGCCTTGACAAAATTTCCAAAAATTGGAATATCCGGATAGAGCACGCGGCACCCCACGGCAAATTCCGCTGTGCTGGAGCGTAGAACACGTATGGGCACTTTCGTTTCCATACCGATACTCTCTGGGATTTCATCTATAGAATCAAATTGAGCCAAACTATCCATCTCAAATCTTTACCTCAATGACGTCTTCTATACTTAAAACCGCCCACTAATTTCTTCGCCCGCGCCTTCTCTGAGATACGCGGGTGCATTCCGTAACGCACCAACGCGGTAGTGACCTCTTTATCCAATATCTCGCGGTCCGCGCCGGTGATGACTGCCAACTCATGGGCGCGCGTGAGCGTATAGGGTGTACCCAACACGCGGCACTGCTCATAGATAGTCGTATGAATCAAATCCAAGAATGACTGTCCATTTGCGGCGATTTCTGACAATCCCCATCGCGGCACCTCAACTCGGCATATCTCCGTACCGGTGTTGAGGTAGAAGAAGCAGATCTCGTGACCCGCCGCTTGGTAGTCGATATTAGTCGGACGCGGGCTGATGAACAGCGCGGAACGCTCGCCGGGCTCCAGAAAGTGAAACAGATTGCGGTCGGTGATTCCTCTGAACGGATTTTCCGCCGGACTGTGCTTCGCGAACTTCTCACCTACCTGTGCTAGATATAACAATATCGTCACCGCGGTATATCGCGGGCGACTAACATACCCCGCCAACGCCGCGCCTGAAGCGCGCAGTCGGTCCAACTGGTCAAAATGTAACTGCAACCGATAATCGCGGCTTCCGGCGAACGGCGCGGCTGATAACCAGTGTAGCAGGGGACCATCAGAAAACGCGACCTTTAACTTCGCGTCCTCCTGCTCCGCTAGATCAGCCAGAGTACGCAGTTCGGCTACGTCGCGCTTGAAGGCGAGCAGGTCTCCCTGTATCTGACGACCATTCTCGTACAAATCGTCCGTGGAGTAATAAATGGTGGGATCGCTGGAGACAATCGGACGTTCCCCGCTACCGTAACGGAAAATCATGCTACCGATATTTATTAGATAATAGAGCGCAACGCCGTGTGTATTCGGTTCAACTTGAGAACCGTCGGTAGCAACTATGGAGACGCGGTCGGGATGCGGAGGTACAGGTTTAGTCAGACGTAGTGGCTCGTCCAGGGGGATCGCCGCTTGCCAGTCCTGTTCGCGCGCCCGTTCCGCCAAGTCAGCGAGCCGCGCATAGTCGTCAGAAAACCGCTCCAGCAACGAAGCTGCCTCCTCGGCAATTCTGGAATGACCTTTTTCTCGTTTGATTAACTCTTTGCCCATCGCGTCTAATTGAGGTAAGACGCGGTTTAACTCTAACGTCAATCAGGGATACTCCTCGCGTATGGAGACTGGGGCGAGTCTGAAACTCGCCCCAGTGAGTGAACTACTTAATTTCGGCTAAAATGCGTTCTGCCTCTCTCTTCCATTGCTCATCTACGTTCATTCCCAAGAACTTCTCCAGCATTTCTACCGCTTCTTCGTTATTGCCCTGTAATTTGTAGACATTACCCAGTCCATAATACGGTCCCGGCAAGTTGGGGTCATATTCCATCGCCTTGGAAAAAGCCTCTTTCGCTTTCTCCAGCTCTTGCATTTGCAGATAGGTGCCACCTAAATTATACAACACTTCCGCGTCGTCGGGTTTTATTTCCAAAGCCCGTTCAAAATATTCCGCGGCTTGGGGCAACAGTCCTCTTTGATAATGAACGAACCCCAAATTAGAGATAGCATCGACGTCGTTAGGGTCTAATTTCATTACGGTTTCAAATTCTTTCGTCGCCTCATCCAGCCGTCCGACAGTCGCGTACGCGCCACCTAAACGGAAATGAGCCTCGACGGAATTAGAGTCGATCTCAAGTGCTTTCTCAAAGGAACTAATCGCGTCGTTTATTTTTCCTTGTTTGACGAATTCGTTTCCCGCTTGCAAGTGTGTCGCGACATCTCCCTGTACTGCCGCCGGCTCATCACCTCCGACGCATCCAGCCACCGCGAGCGCTCCGATGACGAAAATCAAGATAACTTTGGCTATACCTTTCATTTTCGAATTTCTCCTCCTTATATATCCATTTTTACTATTGGTTGCATTCCAACAAAACTACATCGGTTTCTTCCGGCAACTTGGACTTCGTTATCTTCAGGGACTCCTCAGGTTTGAGGTCTTCCGCGCCCATTTCCTTCAAAAAGCCATTTACCGAACTAAGCTTCCTTTTTATGAAAGGTGTCTTATAGTGCATAGGAATAACTATGCGCGGTTCGAGCATACTGGCCGTTTCTGCCGCCATGCCCGCGGTCAAAGCCGATATTCCTCCCACCGGAGTTAAAAGAACATCAATGTCGTTCAGCGCTTCCACCTGTGTTTGAGTTGGTATATGCCCTAAATCTCCCAGATGACAAACGCTAATCCCTTCAATCTCAAAAAGGTAGATGTTGTTTCTGCCGCGTTCTTTTCCCTTCTTACGATCGTGATACGCGGCGATGCCAATAATAAAGACGCCGCCGATTTCATATTCTCCTGGCTCATCGATTACAAAATAATCACCTTTAAGCCCCTTCGCGTTATTGTGCCCCGCATGATCATGGCTTATAGTAGTGATGTCAACCTTGACACGCGGTAGAGTATAGCCTAACTCTCGACTGTACGGGTCAGTAATTACCGATGTTCCTCTAGTATACAACCGAAAACAAGAATGTCCGTACCAAGTTATTTCCATAATTCTAAATCACTTCATCCACAGAAAAAGGATAATCTTCAAAAGGTCTATCTGCCGGAGCGTCGGTGGGACGCCACAGTACCCCTTCGCGCATTAGGAGATCGGTGCTGCGAATACGCAGCGCCAAGTCCGCCGCGACGTTACGCATGAGTTTATAACCTAGTTCGTAATCTCTTTCACAGAGAGCGAGTAGATCGCGCTGCTTGATAATCAGCACTTTCGTATTGAACATCGCACACCGCGCCGAAGCCGAACGCAATCCCCTATCCACCAGCGTCATCTCTCCAAAAGTTTGCCCCGGATACAACGTGGCAATCGTGGTCGGCCTTATCGATTCGCTCATTTCCACCCCCAACATCGCGGGGTCAACGCGAATCTCTACCTCCCCCGCCGCGATGACGTACATCTCTTCACTGGGGGTATTCTCGTCGAAGATAACTGTCCCCGCGTCGTAATCAACTACTTCACAAATATCGGCAATCGCTTGTAATTGCTCGCGGTTCAAACCGTAGAAAATATCCGCCTGTTCCAAAACATTGATTGGTAACACCGCTGAACCTCCTTTACATCACCGTCTCATAACATTCGCGGTCGTATATAGTAAATGAAATTGAGAACTCCGCATAGCAACTTTAGCAGAGCCTTCCATAGAACAAAAACATTATAACCCAAAATGTCTATCTTGAAAAATAGATTACATTTCGAGTGCTACGCGCTGCCTCCTTGTCGAATCCACAACTTTATATCTTGAATACCGCGCGTGCCGCTCGTTAATTTATGATACAATACCCATTCCACCACATCAGGCGAAGATAACTCTTCGGGCGTAAAATAATTGTGCAGACGAAATGTCTGTCCGATGAATCCCTTAGGTCCCTTGAAATCCTCTTTCGCGCCGGTTTCATCCTCCGCGATTAGGATGTCCATATCTCCCTCTAGTCTGACATCGGAGACATATTTAGCCAGCGTAAAATCGCGCAGATACCACCGCAGCGCGGTCGGCAAATCCTCCTGTACCGCCATCTTTATATGCTTACGTTCAACCTGCTGGTGCTCCGCGTACTGATCCAGCGTAACCAACATGTAACGCACATCGGGCGAAGTTGGTCCCCAGTACATCAATTCGTACGAAGAATGGGCATGGGCGAAGCTCAAGCCCCACCCTACGCGTATCTGCGTTGCCATCGCCACCAACAGGATTATCACCAAACCGGCGCGGCGCGCCTCGCTTCCCCCTAGCCAACTCCACAGCGTTATCAACGTGACGATCAGTACCAGCGTAATCGCGGCAAGTAACAAGAATTCTGGCTGCTCTTGATAAGTGTAAGTTGCCAACTGCAACCCCAAGAACGCGATAGGAGGCAAAGCAAGTGGAACTAGCAACAAGCTGTTGGTAGACAAATCCAATTTCTGTTGCCGCGATTTCGACAGCCACTCTAGCTGATTCGCCAGCCAGGGCGCGAGAAATTTGTCACAAGCCCAGCCGGTCAGTAAAATCAGGGGCAGAACGGTAATCAGGATGCTGCCCGCCGCGCTGCGCAACGCGGTGTGAAAAACCAGACTGAATACGAACCAATAACCTAAAAAGACCACGAGAGCCGTCTCATGCTTCGGCGCGACACTTTCCGCCACTTCCCACCGCGCAGCCAAATAGTACAGAATCCCCCCCCACGCGAACAATAGCGGTACCAATTCATAGAAAAACAAAAGTTGTAGGTGATAGAAAATTGAGTTGGGAGACGTACCACCAAAACCACCTAGCCATTCAGCCAGTAGGTTCAACGCGGCTTGAAATCCCCCTTGATTCAACCCTAAAGCGAACGCGCCGATGAGCAAAATCACTCCAAAGATAATCACCGCGCCGCGCCGCCAGTTGCCGCTATCCTCACGCACACTATGCCCCGCGACGGCGAACGGCTGTGTGAAAGAAGGTTTCAGGAGTTCGGCATCAACTTGATCTGTATCCACGCCCACAGTCTTGTCACCGCGTTGCAATAAACCGACGACGAAGAAGAACAGCGCGCAGAGCACGATGACCGTGTAAGCGTCGGAACCCGCTATCAGCATGATCGCCAGTGCACCTGTGCCCAGATAGATATACCGCGCCTCGCGCTCACGCAGATACGAGAAAATTGCCACGATTAAGGTCAGCGCGCCCGCCGCGACGATAATCGCCGCGTCGACGCGGCGCGAGAAGTGCAGAAACGACGGCGAAATAGCCAACAGCGCGGTAGTCACCAACGCCCCCACTTTTCCCAGTTCGCGGCGCAAGAGATACGGCAGCAGCACCATCAACGTACCAAACAACGCCGGCAGTATTCGCGCCGCCGCGTCGCTATCGCCAAACAGGAAAAACGCCAGCGCGGTGCCGTGTGTGAGCAGCGGACTGTAGTTCACCGCGTCCATTCCCTGTCCTTGATAGAATCGCCAGCTATGCAGCGCGACGTCCGCTTCCTCGTTCAATAGCGGCGCGTATCCCAACGCCGAGAAGCGCAGCAGCGCGGCAATTACAAATACCACCGCGTACGCTACTACTTCTACGGTAACTGGTGATTTCTCCGGCGCTGATATTACCTCCAACGGCGCGGTATCATATTTCGATTTATAATATGTGTGCGTCTCTGCCGTTTTCTTCATGCTTAAATCTCCCTCTATCACTTTACGAGTAATCGAAGACAAATTATACCAAAAATCCTTGATACATACAAGAGGATAGGATACGCGAACACAATGAGGATTGCGCCCTATGGCAAACGGCATCGTCTAGTGCGCGATCCCTATTACGCCCTTGGTCTATGGCAAATGACACACCGCGGTGTGCAATCCCTATTGTGCTCGTGGTCGAAGTATTACGAAAATATTGACTTAAAGTTGATATTATGCTATATTACATCTGTGTAGTATAAACAACAGGTTAGGTGCGTTGCGCCTAATTCACATACCTCGAACAAGCGGAGGTTAAATCCTATGTTCGCGTATGGTACAAAAGACATCTCCGGCAGGACGCGTTAAGACTTGACCGCGAGGGTGTCTTTTTTATTGAGGAGCTGTGTGGATCCTCGCCGACGGCGCGCTCTATAAGTTCGATGATGAGGAACAGTTTGTGAAATTTGACCCCGGCAGTTGGGTGGGCGCGATGGCTATTGCGCCCGACGGCACGATCTGGGTCGGGCACGACGAACTGATACACTTTAACCCTGCCAGTGGCGCGGCGCGCACCTTCACAACCGCTGAGAGGCTAATCCACCACCGCGTGAAGGCGATTCATGTGACCCCTGAAGGTGTGGTCTGGATTGGCACGCGCGGTGGCGTCAGTCGTTATGTGCCGGAGTAAAGCGACGCGAGACTTCCGATGTCTCCAAGACTTCGAAAGCCCGGACGTTCGATGGGGTTCAAGATCGCGAATGTAGCTTGGGCAAGTGCGGAATTTATTGATATGAGTATTTCGTGAATATTAGATTAGAATTGTTCCCAAATAAGATTTTGGACGGGAAAGTAGTTATATAGGACGCGGATTCACGCGGATTTTCAGGATTCAAGCTATTTATTCGCGTCAATCCGTGCAAATCCGCGTCCTATTTTCTGCTTAGCTTATTAGTACTACAACGAGACTTCGTAACCGCGGCACGTTAGAAATGTCATTCTGAGGAGCGCAGCGACGAAGAATCTCGTTTTAGGTGGTAGTAGTACTCCGCGAAGCGAGATTCTTCGCTCCCGCTGGTCGCTCAGAATGACACTCTAGCGCGAAGTCTCGTTGTAGTGTTAGGGAACAACTCTATTCTACGTAAGGATTGGTCGAAATGCTATTTTAGGGCGTTGTTCTGCCTAATGCTGCCGCGATATGATTTGCCTTCGGAGAGCGTGGAAAGTATAATTATACTATGAGTGTTTTCCGCGTCATGTGCTAACTACTATCAGAGGAACCTGTATGCACTTTGAATGGGACGAACACAAAAACCGCCACAATATTCGTAAACATGGCTTTGACTTTATCGATGCAGAAAAAATCTTTGCCGGTCCCATGGTCATCGCTGTGGATGAACGCGAGGATTATGGTGAAGAACGATGGATTGGGATTGGAATGCTTGCCGCGCGTACGGTCGTGGTTGTATATGTTGAACGCGGGATAGATACCATTCGGATCATCTCGTTACGAAAGGCATTGAGTTATGAACGAAAAAAATATGAAGAAGCCCTCCGAAACGGACTGGGCACGTATTGATGCATTGACTGATGAAAATATTGATACATCCGACATTCCCCCGCTGACCGAAGCGTTTTTTGCCCGCGCAGTAATTCGCCCTCCGCGTCGCATTATCACAGTAACTCTCCCGGTAGATGCCGATATTTGGGAATGGTTCAAAGCCCAAGGGCAAGAGTACGAACAGCGTGTCAACGCCGCGTTACGGATTTATGCCGAAGCGCACCAAGTGTACAATCCTCGTTGAGCAATCACAAGTTTGCTCTTCAGCGCGGGGCTTTGTTCTTTTCCCTATACTTCATCGCCAGCGCGCAGCAGGCTTACCGCATAAGGACTTGCCCAAAAAGCGCGTTTTAGGGCGCTGTTCTGCCTAATACCGCCGCGATACAATTTGCCTGTGGGAAGCAGAAAAAGTAGGTTCTACGCGGATTCGAGGGGTAATCATCAGGTGTCTCTGCATTCGACCAAGACCTGCAAGCGGAAATTGGCAAAGTCCTGAAAACCAAAAGCACGGTTGATGATCCCGCGAATGGACCGATTGATGCCTTCCATGAAACCCTAGGTCACGCGATCATCAAAGTAGTTTTTGGGCGCCCGTTGTTGCTCTGGGGGCAGGGCATCCAACCACTCCTCAAACGGGTCTTCCTTACGATCAACAAGCAGAGCTAAGTGAAATAAAATCGCGGTGCGAGAAGGCGTATAACTCACGCGCCGCGAATTAGAGATGATAGTAACTACTCAACCTCAAATTCATATCGGCAAAGTAATCCAAAACGCGATGGTGTTCAATCCTAGAAATTGGCGCGAGAATATGACCAAACCCGATACGCTACTCCAAAATGTGACGCGGTTGTTCGCGCTATTAGAAGAGCGGCAAATCGCATACCTACTCGTCGGCGGCATCGCGTTACTTCAGTATGTCGAGGGACGCAATACAGAGGACGTTGATTTGATTATGAGCATATTCGCGCTGCAAAAGTTACCGGAGATTGAGATTACCAATCAGGATGCCAATTTCGCGCGCGGGCGTCTCGATGAGTTGAGAATAGACATTCTTCTGACGCGTAATCCGCTTTTTGAAAAGGTGCGGCGCGATTATGCCACAACGCGATATTTCGCGAAGCGAGAGATTCCTTGTGCCACTGTCGAAGGGTTATTATTGCTGAAATTGTACGCGCTGCCTTCGCTGTATCGACAGGGCAATTTTACTCGCGTCGGTCTCTATGAGAACGACATCGCGACGCTGATTTATGAGTATCGACCCGCGCTTGAGTTTTTGTTGAGTGAATTGGCGCATCACCTTAGCGATACGGATGTTATCGCGGTGCGAGAGATAGTCGCGGAAATCGAACAGCGCATCGAACGTTTTTCGAACAGGGTGAAGTCCTGAATGTCAAACACGCGAGAGGAGATTCATAAATGACGAAGATTCAAAGACGGGCAACCTCCCGCAGGTTCAAACAAAGTAACCTTGCTCAGCATGGTTATGGTTGTAGGGCGATCTATTTCGTCAGGAAAATCAAACCTGCGGGAGGTTTTGGCGGCGCGGTTTGTACTTTGAGAAAGCTCTAATGATGGAGAGGATGATATTAGTAGCATGGAAAGAATAGAAAAATACCGCGCCGCTATCAAAACTTTGCTTAAACGATACGCTAACATAGGTTCTTCGCCGGGAGAAGTCGAAGTGCAAGTAATCATGGATACGGAGCATGACCATTACCAGATGGTGCATGTTGGGTGGCAGAACAAGCGGTGCGTTTACGGCTGTGTGGTACATATTGACATCAAGGATAACAAGATATGGATACAGCATGACGGCACGGAAATTGGCATGGCGAACGAGCTAGTCGCGTTAGGTATACCGAAGGAGAACATTGTTTTGGGGTTTCATGCCCCGTATAAACGGCAGTATACTGACTTCGCGGTTGCTTGATATGGGTAACACGATAACATTGGCTTGATTTTTTATTTCATGCAGCTTCAAACAGGAGAATAATTCATGCGATTAACCCATATTCGATTACTCGTAAAAGATTTCGACGCCTGCTTTCGCTTCTACCGCGACGTGATGAGCTTCGAGGTATTGTGGGGCGAGGAAGGAAGTGGGTATGCCGATTTCCACGCGGGCGCGAACGTTCATCTAGCACTCTTTGGGCGTCAGGCGATGGCGAAAGCGATTGGCGCGGCTGATGTGCCCCTTGAGGCTAATTGCCAAGACCGCGCGATGCTAATCTTTGAAGTGAACGATTTAGAGGCAACCGTCGCACAACTCAAAGCAAAAGGCGCGCAGTTCGTGACCGGCATCGAAGACCATCCTGGCTGGGGAATTCGCACCGCGCATCTGCGCGACCCCGACGGTACGCTCATCGAACTGAATAGCCCCTTGCCGAAAGAGGAATGGTCGAAGGAGTTGCGCGAGGCGTCGCGACGGTATTGATGAAATTTTGTCCAAAACAGAAAAAATCAGTAGTGGTAAAGAAGTAAGTGATAGGGAAAAGTAATACAATAATTTAACCACTAAGCGCACCAAGAGCACTAATAATTTTATGCTCAAGGTTACTCATACGCGGTCAAAAACTATCATGCGCAGTAAAGATTGCCTTAGTGTTC
>CAZSIG010000010.1:0-22577 GCA_964606195.1 uncultured Anaerolineales bacterium | reverse complement strand
GATGATGCCGATATATTTGCGCGGTGGTTTGTTCATGTTTTGAAAGATGTGAAGATGTGAAACGTGAAGACGTGAAACGTGAAGAAGATAAGCAAGCTACGCGGTGTACCTCATGCCTCACGTTTCACGTTTCATTCTGCCTGCATACGTTGTACGAGTTGTACGGTGTCCTGTTTGATTTTTTGCAAATCGGTTTCGCCGGGCAAGCCTCTGACGTCGCCCATTCTACCTTGTGTGCTGCGTTCTTCGGAACCGTGAAATTCGCTCAGGATGTACCATTCGTCCCAAACGGTGAAGCCGAGATGCGCGAAGAATTGCCCCGCGTATTTCCCTGCGGGGATCGCTTCGTCGATGCCGGTGTGCGGTCCGCTGTAGGTACAGAAAATCAGGGCATTTCTGCCGCGCACTTGGGGCGCGCCGGTTTTGACGTAGCCCTGTTTGCGATACTCCGCGAACTTAGCCTTCAGGAATTTGTCCAGCGGTTCGGGGGGCGACCATTGGTACGACGGGAAGCCGATGCAAATCAGGTCATAGGCGAAAAAATCGACCGACGCGGCTTCGGCAACTGTGCTGAGCGTGACCTCCGCGCCGGTCTCCGCCAAGCCCGCTTGAATGGCGCGGGCTACCTTTTCTGTGTTGCCGGTTTTCGACCAGTAGATGATGATGGTTTTCATAAGCATGAATGATCTCCATTGACTGATAGTGAACGCGATCAATGCGAATATAACTCCGTATTCTTAGCGTAAGGACATCAAAGGGGTGAGACAGCGTAGCATATATGCCACGCCATCTCGCCCCCGCGCTGTTGTGTATCAATTGCTCAAGGGATTGGCTCATTCGCGTTCGTTAGCCGTACCCACAATGACTTGCATTACTTCTTCGAGGCAAGTTTCATACGCTGATTGTAGATTGCTCTGTTGTCCGACGTGTTTGTGATGAGGAAAGTTAGCCAAGCGCGTATGATGTGGCGCGTTATCCCACCCGATCTGCAGTGCATTAACGGCATCAAGCCAATAGTAGCTATACCGCGCGAGCGTTTCTCCAATCCATTGTTCGGCAATGCGCAAGTTCGTCCCGTCTTTCAGGTATAAAACCAGCCGAAGAGACTCGCCATCAAGCTCCACCAACGCGATGCGCTGCACTATCTTGCCATATTTCTGTTCTATTTCCAATAGCCGTTCAGCAGCCAGCATATGCCAGGTCTCTCGTATAGTATCCTTGCTGTGCCACCGGCTCTAACACTGATATTTCTCGCGTAGTCTTGTCTACTACCGTATTCCAGTGATGCCACATAACGTAATCCTCGTGCATTTCGTAGCCGGCGTCATCGGGAAGTCCGACTGTTTCTAACTGTATCAGGGTAGTGTCATATTTCTCCGCGAAATGCTGTATCTTACTTTTTGCCAGAAAGAGCTGTTTTTTCAGATGGGATAAACGCAAGATTATGCCGTAGTTGATGATTATCGCCCGTTCCGCGCGCGGCAGCGAGAAAAAAAACTGCTCCATTTGCGTTTCATTATTAAGTGCCATTATTTTCTGTCTCCATGCTCGTTTGCTAGGTGTACGCGTTCACTCTCCCGACCGCGTTGGAGTATTACTCTCGCGTAGATTTAATCAGTCAAAACTTTACGCCTATTTCACCCCAAATCCAGTATGTGGGCGGTGGTATTCGGGGTAATACGCGAGAATGATGTCCTCTTTTGGCACCCCTAACTCTACCAAATCATTTGCCACTCCTGATTCGGTGCCGTCATGCTGAATCCAGATTTTGCCATTCTTGATGGCAATATGAATCACATTACCATAAACGCGTCGGTCCGGATTCCATTTCCAGCCCTCATTGACTAACAAATAGTGGTCACGCGTGGTATCGAAGATTAGCTCGACTTCTATTTCCCCAAAAGATGGTTTGTATTGCGCGTACTTTTGGAGTACTTGTTGTACAACGGCGCGATATTGTGCTATTCGATCCATTCTATGATCTCCTCTGCCTTCACATTGTATAGCAGAAGTTTAAGCTGTACATCGGCAATGACTTCTTGCCCAAAACGGGTACTAAAAACGCCGTTATAATAAGTCAAATCTGGCACAGCCAGATATAACTCATACCGCGGCTGTTCACGGCGCAAGGCTATACGATAGTCGACGAACTGCCCTACCGCTTGATGTAGTTCATACAACACGGAAATCTGCGTAAAACTCTTGACTTCTACCGCGATGCGGCGAGTCCCTTTCTGCGCGCCAATCAATTTCTCCGCGCCTAAATCAATATATACGGCGATAGATTCTCCCAATTCGATATACAATGGGTCATCCGTAATCGTCCAACCGTCTCTAATTAGCGCGTTTTTGACTACATCGTGATAGGTGTCCTTCGTGGGCATGCAATTCCTCCCAAATATACGATACAAGCAATTTTACCATGTCCATTCTCCATTTGTCAAATACTTGCAAAATTTCGCGGGGGCGAGTATGAGTCTCGCCCCGCGCTGGTTGCTATGGTTATTGAACTGAATCAGTATCTTACTCTCCCCCCAATTCAAACTCCGCGTGAAGCTGGCGTACCGCCTCCGGCACTTCGCGCTCGGCGATCACGAAAGAGATGTTATGTTCCGACGACCCCTGCGCGATGGAGATGACGTTGATGCCCTTCCCGGCCATCGCGCCGAAGACGCGCGCGGAGATGCCCGGCACCCCTTTCATGCCGACGCCGACGACGGCGATCACCGCGACGTCGTCTTGCGCCCAGATTTTATCCACGTTATGCCGCATTAGCTCGCGCGAGAACTTCTCCTCCAACGATTGGAGGGCGCGCGGTACGTATTGAGTCGAAATCACGAAGCAAATGCTCTGCTCCGAAGATGATTGTGAAATCATCAACACGCTGATGCCCTCATTCGCGACCGCGGTGAAGACCTTCGCCGCGATGCCCGGCACCCCCATCATGCCGCGCCCCTCTACGGTGACGATGCTCAAGCCCTTGATCGCAGTGATCGCCTTGACGGTGTCCTTAGTCTGCTTCGCTTCCGCGGTCACGAGGGTACATGCCCCATCGGGATTGAACGTGTTCTTGATCCAAATCGGAATATCTTGCTCGATGGCAGGGAGAATCGTCTTGGGGTGCAGCACTTTCGCGCCGAAATAGGAAAGCTCAGCGGCTTCGCCGTAGGAGATCTCCGGCAGCGTTCGCGCCTCGGGGACGACGCGAGGATCGGTGGTCATCACGCCGTCCACATCGCTCCAAATCCAAATTTCGTCGCTGTCCAGCGCCGCGCCGACGATCGCGGCGGTGTAATCGCTGCCACCGCGCCCTAGTGTGGTCACGATACCCTCGCGCGTCGCGCCGATGAAGCCGGTGACGACCGGGACGACGCTTTTTTCCAGCAAGGGCATTAGCGCGGTGCGCGTCTTCTCTCGCGTCTGCTCCATCAGCGGGATCGCGGCGGTGTAATTGTCATCGGTGACGATCAGTTCCGTAGCTTCAATCGGCGCGGCGGATACGCCGCTCTCGTTGAGCCGCGCCGCGACGAGGCGAATCGCCATTCGCTCGCCCAGAGAGACTATCGCGTCCAGACCGCGTGGGGTTAGTTCACCCAGTACGTAGACCGCGTGGCACAGGTTGTCGAACCCCTCCAAAAGCAGCTCAACGTCCTCGACGATGTCCATGCGCGTGAATTCGTCTCTGACCAAATCGTCCATCGCGCGGCGGTGGCGGTAGAGCAAATCTTCTTTATACCGATGATGGGTTTCATCGTTCTGCGTCTCCGCTCTACGCGCCGCTTCGATTAGCATGTCGGTCACTTTCGTCATTGCCGAAGAGACGACTATGACCTGTTCGCCCGCGTCGACCGATTTTTTCACGATGTCCGCGACCTGCTTGATCGCGTCCGCGTTCCCGACCGAGGTCCCTCCAAATTTCATCACTATCATAATTTCTTTTTCTCCTCTCCGAAATAAATTTTTTAGACAGAGCGGCGGCTATAGAATACCCCTGCGGGTAGGCTTCGCGCAGCCGCCCTACGCGGCGCACTTCCGTAGGGCAGGTTTCTTACCTGCCGTTATCTTTGTGTGCCTGAAGCGGCGGCTATGGAAAGCCGCCCTACGCGGCTTTTTTTCCTCTCCGAAATAGATTTTCTGGTGTTATTACCGCGCCAGCGCGAAATGTGAGTGAAGCTGGCGCATTGCCTCCTCCGCGTCGTGCTCGGCGACCACGAATGAGATATTGCGCTCCGCGGAGCCTTGCGTGATCGAAATCACATTGATGCCGCGTTCGCCCATCATGCCGAAGGCGCGCGCCGTGATCCCCGGTATATCGCGCATGTCCGCGCCGAGCACCGCGATAATCAGCGCGATGTTATCTTGCGCCCAAACCTTGTCTATGTAATGGCTCATCTGGTCGCGGGCGAAGCGGTCACGCAGCGATTTGATGGCGCGGGGCGCGGTGTCGGTGGGAATCACGAAGCAGATGTTCTGCTCCGACGCGGATTGCAGAATCATCAGCACACTGATGCCCTCATCCGCGACCGCGGTGAAGACCTTCGCGGCAATGCCCGGCACGCCGATCATGCCGCTGCCGTCCACGTTGACCATGCTCACTCCCTTGATTGCCGTTATTGCCGTCACCATCTTGCAGGTATCTTCGGATTGTTCGACCTTCGCGGCGATCAATGTGCCCGCGCCTTCGGGATTAAAGGTGTTTTTGACCCAAATCGGTATCCCCTTCTCGATAGCCGGTAATATCGTTTTGGGATGTAAGACGCGGGCGCCGAAACATGCCAGTTTCGCGGCTTCTTTGTAGGAGATTTCGGGCAGCGTGCAGGCATCGGGGACGACGCGGGGATCGGCGGTCATCACGCCATCCACGTCAGTCCAAATCCAAATCTCATCGCTGTCGAGTGCCGCGCCGACGATCGCGGCGGTGTAATCGCTGCCACCGCGCCCTAGTGTGGTCACGATACCCTCGCGCGTCGCGCCGATGAAGCCGGTCACGACCGGAACGATGCCTTGAGCCAGTAATGGCGATAGTGCCGCGCGTGTTTTTTCCTGCGTCTCCGTCATAAAGGGTATGGCGGCGTTGTAGGTATCATCGGTAAGGATGATTTCAGTCGCTTCTAGCACTTGCGCGGGGATGCCAATCTGCTTCAGGCGCGCCGCGACGAGGCGCACCGCCATGCGTTCGCCCAGCGAGGCGATGGCATCTAAGCCACGCGGCGTCAATTCGCCCAGAATATAGACCGCGTGACACAGGCTGTCGAAATCTTCGAGAAGCATCTCTATCTCTTCGACAACGTCCATGCGGCTGAATTCATCAGCAACAAGTTCCGACACGGTATGTCTGTGCCGATACAGCAAATCTTCTTTGACGCGGTGGTGTGAATAGTCGTTTTGCGTCTCCGCGGTGCGGGCAGCTTTGATTAGGGTGTTGGTCACGCCGGTCATGGCGGACGCGACGACGACGATCCGTTCATGTTGTTTTGTGGCATTATACACAATATCGGCGACGCGCCTGATCGCGGCTGCGTCGCCGACAGAAGTACCGCCAAATTTCATTGTTAGCATAATTCTACGCAAAAACTTAGTAGTGGTGAAAATGTAAGTGATACAGAAAAAATAACACAATTAACTAACCACAAAGGACACCAAGAACACCAAGTATTTTTTGCTCAATAATAATCATAGGACTTACGCAAAACTGCATTATAACTAACCGCCGAGAGCGTAGAGGACGCGGAGAGTATCGGGAGAGATTTTTTGTGTTTGTCATACTCAATCATAAGTGTTCATTAAAAGTCATATCCGCAGCGCGATAAAAAATTATCCAGAAAACTCTGCGCTCTCCGCGCCCTCGGCGGTGAAATTATTCTGAACTTGCGTAAGTCCTAAATCATACGCGGTCAAAAACCAGCATTCGAGATAAGAATTAACTTTGTGCGCTTGGTGGTTAAATTGTACTCATTGAACATGCCGCGCTAGTACGCGTCTATGTTCTCGTAAACCATTATCCCCATCGCGCCGGGTCCCAGATGCGCGGCGAGCACAGGACCGTATTGATGTATCGGAATTTGCGCCTCGGGGAAAACAGTCTGTATACGTTCGATTAGCTCGTCGGTCTCTTCATCGGGGTAGTTTTGGAGAATAGCGATCTCCTCGAATTCAGAAAACTCTACCGCGAACTCATACAATTTCTCGATCGCCAGTTCGCGCGTTTTTACTTTTTCCAGTGGCTGAATGTCACCATCTTCGATCATCAGGAGAGGTTTAATTTGCAACATAGTACCTAGGATCGCTTCCGCCGCGCCGATACGTTTGCCATGTTCCAAATAGTGGAGACTCTCTACGAAAAATACGATATAAATGTGTGGAATTATTCCGCGAATTAGTTTTAGGATGTCGTCCAGTGTTTGACCAGTTTGGGCTGCTTCCGCCGCGGCGGTGACTAACGTTCCCAGACCGTGAGAGACGGATAGAGAGTCAACAACCGCGATATTACTGCGACCTAAAAATATGCTGGTTGCCTGCTTCGCCGCGCTATAGGTGCTGCTCAATTTTCGGGATACGTGAATGGAGAGAATGCGGTCGGTCTTTTTGCTCAGCTCGTTGTAGGTTTTTTCAAATTCCTCGACTGAGGGGCCGGTATTGTAAGGGATAATCGCGCTCTGTTGCAGACGTTTATTGAACGCGACCGCGTCGGTGTCTATTCCATCTAGCAGTGTCTCTCCGTCAAGGTGCAACTTGATAGGTAACACCGTAATATCCAATTCTTTTGCCACGTCGGGCGACAGGTCTGCCGCGCTATCGGTTACGATTTTCACTCTTCTTGCCACAAATTCCTCCTCTTTTATTCAAGTAGTGACAAAGAAGCAAGTGATAGGAAAAATTGATTTGCTAATTTAACCACTAAGAGCACAAAGGACACTAAGTTTTTGTTGTCAATAATGCTTCTACGCGGTCAAACACAGTCATTCGAAGCAAGAAAAGCCTTCGTGTTCTTCGTGTCCTTTGTGGTTAAATAGTTATCTTTTGAACTATCACTTATCATTTGACCACTACTGCTTTTTATTCAGCCGAAATTATGTAATGATAATGTTGTTGTTCACCGGAGACGACCTCCACAACTTGTTCTGAGTAGCTTTCGCGTATCTTTTCGGCTAGCGACTCCGCGTCGCGAGTTAGTATATCGATGCCATAATATATCGTGATAATTTCACAATTTTCGGCTTCCATTTGCTCCAGCATGTTGAACACTACCTCATCCGGATTGATACCCGCGATGGTCAACTTACCGTTTAGCAAGCCGATAATCTGCCCTTCTTCTACCGCCACGCCATCTATCTCCACCGAACGCACCGCGGTCGTAATCTCCGCAGTCTGCACGTCATCCACCGCTTCAGTCATCGCCGCGACGTTTTCCTCGAAATTGGAATGGGAATTGAGCGCGATTAGCGCGCTGATGCCCTGCGGAATGGTTTTCGTGGGGATAACTATCACTTCTTTGGTGGCTAGTTGTTGTGCCTGTTGAGCAGCCAAGATGATGTTACTGTTATTCGGTAATAAAATCACTTGCGACGCGGGGACGCTGTTGACTGCCTGTAGCAGCTCTTCGGTACTTGGATTCATCGTTTGCCCGCCCGCGACGACCAGCGACGCGCCGATGCTGGTAAAGACGCGCTTCAGTCCATCTCCCGCCGCGACCGCGATAATAGCGATGTCGCTGCCGGGGAGCGGCAGCGGTTGGTCTTGGCGCACGGCAGATGTTGGCTCGTAGTACGTCTCGGTACTGCCGTAAGTTTTCGCGTAGTCTTCGTATTGCTGATCCAGATTCTCCACCACCACATCGATCATCGTGCCCATCTCTATGCCGTAATTCAGCACATCACCGGGGCGCGGAGTGTGAACGTGGACTTTGATGTTGCGTTCGTCACCGACTACTACGACGGAAACACCCATCTGGGCGATGTGATCGCGTATCTCCGCGACATTCAAGTTTGTCCCCTTGAGAATGAACTGCGTGTCATAGCCGTACATTTCCTCTGCGCGGTGAACGATGCCGCCTTCCATCGCTGGAAGCTGCGCGGGTTCTACTGTTACAGGAGTGATTATTTCTTCTGGCACTTCACCGCGCAGGAAGCGCAACATACCCTCAAGGATAGTGAGCCAGCCTTGTCCCCCCGCGTCTACAACGTTCGCCTGACGCAGTTCATCTAGTAGCGTCGGAGTGCGCGCTACGGAATTGCGCGCTTCGTTTACTATATGCGTTAGGACGTATTCTAGGTCTGAACTTTTCTCTGCTGCCTCTACGGCAGCCTCGGCTGATTCTCGCGCCACCGTTAAAATCGTCCCCTCTACCGGTTTAATCACCCCTTTATACGCGACGTTGGACGCCTCGGTCAACGCTTTTGCCAATACTGATGTAGTTAGTTCATCGTCATTTTCCAGTGACCTGGACATTCCGCGCAGTAGTTGGGAAAGGATAACGCCAGAATTACCGCGAGCTCCCATCAACGCGCCGTAGGCTGCCGCGTTTATAACCCCACTAACAGCTTCTGCTTCCGTTATACCGTTCATCTCCTTGACTGCGGCTTGCATGGTCAATGACATGTTCGTCCCGGTATCGCCATCGGGCACGGGAAAAACGTTCAACGCGTTAATCGCTTCCGTATGTTGGGATAACCATCGCGCGCTCGCTCTCAGGGCTTGCTTCAGATCACCACCGCTCCAAGCGTGTACTTTGTTGCCCAATTGTCTGCCTCCTTCTAGCCGACTCGCAGTTTTTGCACGTGGACGTTCACCTGCGCGATTGGCAATCCCAATGCTTTTTCCACATTGAATTTCACGTTGTTCATGATGTTTTGAGCTACTTCTGAGATACGCGTGCCATATTCGATGACTACGTATAGATCGATGATGATTTCATCTCCCACTAGACGCACATCTATTCCGCGTTGGTGTCCTTTGCGGTGCATGATGCGGTCGATGTCTTGCCACAATGTGCGCGATGTCGCTAACCCAACGACCCCGTAACACTCTTTTAACGATTGTATCGCGATGCTGGCTATCGCGCGGGGTGAAATTTCGATTTTACCTAATTTGGTCTCTTCAGGCATAGATGCTCTCTCAATATTTGCTTAAACTAACCTATTGTGATAAGATTCAACACTTGGAGCTTTCAAAAATGCTAACACAATCCCAATGCGGAAAGGAAGGAATGAATCATGGCTAAATGTGAAATCTGCGGAAAAGGTCCTCAATTTGGGAATCATCGTAGCCACTCTATGGTGGCGACCAAAAGACGCTGGAACCCCAATGTTCAAAAGGTAACTTTGATGATAGATGGTAAACCTAAAAAGGTTCGCGCCTGTTCTCGTTGTATTCGAACCTTTTCCAAAAGCAAGGTTTAGTTAATACGTAGTGACGCGGTCGATAGTTCTTGTTGGGACGGTTTTTTACAACCGTCCCATTTTTTATTAGATAGGACTTACGCAGTTTTCAGACTTCCGAAGTCTCCGAGACTTCGGAAGTCTTGTTTTATTGTCACGCCGCGCTCTCGCGCAATTCTCTAATCGCCGCCGCGATACCTTCCTCTGCCTCGAATATCGCGCTCCCCGCGACTAACACTCGAGCGCCCGCGTTTATTACTTGCGGCGCGGTGCTGGGGGAGATACCGCCATCCACCTCTAGTTCTATATCGTATCCGCCCGCGTCGATCATGTGCCTCATACGCGCGATTTTCGCCGTCATCGTCGGAATGAACTTTTGCCCCCCAAATCCGGGGTTGACGGTCATCAGCAAAATCAAATCTATGTAGGGGAGAATCTCTTCCAACACACACACCGGAGTAGCGGGGTTAAGCGATAAGCCCGCCCGCGCCCCTAAATCGCGAATTCGTTGCACGACGCGGTGCAGATGTGTAGTCGCTTCGTAATGCACGGTGACGATATGCGCCCCCGCTTCGACGAACAGGGGTAAATATCGTTCCGCGTCCTCAATCATCAAATGCACATCCAGCGGCGCGGTGGTGATTCGCCGCAACGCCGCGACGACCGGCGGACCGATGGTCAAGTTGGGTACGAAATGAAAATCCATCACATCGACGTGGATGTAATCTGCGCCCGCCGCCACCGCGGTGTTTATGTCATCTCCCAAACAGGCAAAGTTCGCGCTGAGTATAGAGGGAGCAATTTTTATCGTCCTCTCACGCGCCATAGTGCATAATCATAACCTAGATTGGCGAAAAAATCAAACCCCTTTTTTCGTGAAAGATGCCCCTTTACGGTTCACGCATCACGTTTTACTACTGCCGCGCAGTTGTCCACACGCGGCTTTGATGTCCGCGCCGCGAGACAGGCGCGGCGTGGTGGGAATGTTCAAGCGTAACAGCTCGTCTTGAAATGCCTGAATTTTCTGCGGAGCGGGCGCACGATATTTCGACCCCTTGACCGCGTTGAGCGGAATTAGATTGACGTGACATAACATCCCCCGCAGCAACCGCGCCAGCTCGCGCGCTTGGGCAATGCTGTCGTTTACCCCCTCCAGCAAAATATACTCGAAACTAACGCGTCGATTAGTACGTGAGATATAAACGCGGCAGGCGTGCAGCAACTTCGCGATAGGATATTGTTTGTTTATGGGCACTAGCTTATCGCGTAACGCGTCGCTCGACGCATGTAGCGAGATTGATAATCCCACTTGCAATGGCTCTTCGCTCAGGCGTAGTATACCAGGCACCAACCCCGCGGTGGAGATGGTGATGTGCCGCGCGCCCAAGTTAAATCCTGTGGCGTCGTTCCAGGTCTCGATTGCCTGCCAAACCGCGTCGTAATTGGCGAACGGTTCCCCCATGCCCATGATGACGATGTTCGTCACGCGCGCCGCGCCGCGTTTTTGTGCCGCGAGTTGCCGCGCGAAGTATAGCACCTGCTCCACGATTTCCCCCGCGCTCAAGTTACGCGTCAATCCCCCCAACCCCGTCGCGCAAAAGGGGCAGCCTATCGCGCAGCCCACCTGACTTGAGACGCAAACGGTGCGCCGACTTTCGTAATTCATCAGCACCGCTTCGATAGTGTTTCCATCTGCCAATTCCAATAAAACCTTGCGCGTTTGTTTATTGCGAGAAATTTGCTCTGTGAGCAGCTTCAGCGCGGTCACGGTGTAATTCTCTTCTAGTTTGGTACGCAAGGCGCGCGGCAGATTGGTCATTTCCGCGAAGTCGGTACACAGGGATTCGTATACCCATTTCCATATCTGTGCCGCGCGATATTTCGGTTCTCCCCACGCCGCTAACTGCGCGGTGAGTTCCGCCTTCGTCAAGTTCTGTAGACATTTTTTGTTGGTCATAAGCCCCAATTATACAAAAATTTGTGGACTAAGGCAATCGTATGATATAGGACTTACATAAATTCATAATTTTCACCGCAGAAGCCGCCGAGGACGCGGAGCTTCTTTAGTAGAACAAATTATAGCTAAAACTCTGCGCTCTCCGCGTGCTCTGCGGTAAAAATACACCGAAGTTATAATAAACGCGAATTTACTTGGTCAGTGAAAATTCGTGAAATTAGAGGCAAGCAATTAAGCTTTTGGCAAAAGTTCGCAAATTTACATCTAATGTGGTAAAATGACCGCGTAATTTCGTGAAACAAGTGAATACAGGAGGAATATGACATGGGGGGGAATAAATTTTTCAAAAACTTGGCGACGGCATTAGTTGGAGTGCTGTTCGTGACGATTATAGCGGGAAACGTCGCGGCGCAGGATGTCAAAGTTACGCGGACGAGCGAATGGTTGAGCGCGGTGCAGATGCTCTCGGCTGAAGAGGGCTGGGCGGTCGGAGGGGATGGGGTGATTATGCACTACACAAATGGTATATGGCAGCAGGTTAGCAGCCCGGTTCCGCAAACATTGCGCGCGGTCTTTATGGTCTCTCCCAATGAGGGTTGGGCGGTCAACTCCGCGATCTGGCATTACCGCGCTGGGGAGTGGCAGATACAACAAGAGATGCAGGATGCTTATCTGTTTGATGTGTATATGCTATCTGCGCAGGATGGTTGGGCAGTAGGGACGCATGGCACGATCTTGCATTACGATGGAAAGCAATGGCAAGCCGCGCAAAGCCCGACATCTGATATTCTGTTCGCGGTATATATGCTCTCGAAGAGAGATGGTTGGATAGTTGGGCAGAATGGACTTATTATGCGTTATCAGGATGGCGTTTGGCAAGAGGTGAACACCGAAGTTAAAAATGATTTGTACGCGGTACACTTCGCCTTACCCAACCGCGGGTGGGCAGTGGGACAGGGAGGTACAATTATGCGTTTTGATGGCGAAAAATGGAGCAAAATTGCCAGCCCGGTCTCCCAAGACCTATTAGATGTCCATCTAGTATCAAGTCCTGATAGCACAATAGTTGGCGGCGCGGTGGGACAGGAGGGCACGGTTCTTCTGTACGATGGCAGTTCATGGAATTTGATCAACAATCGCGACGCGAATTGGCTCGGTTCGTTCTGGATGATAAACCCCGAAACTTGGGTAGCAGTAGGGGATAAAGATGATAATGGCATCATACTTTACAGTGGTTTGGAGATGACATCAGATTACGGTTCGCCTACTCCCACTAAAATGCTAATGGTTTCATCGACCGCGACGAACACCATTGTTCCCACAATGCCGCCGACGGATACTCCGCTGTTACCATCTGCTACCCCAACTACACTGGGGCCCACCGCGACGATAACCCCACAGCCCTTCCTCACCAGCAGTTACGAAAAAACGCGTACTCCCATACCGGTTGCCACTCCGCGCCCGGTTATCGTAGAAAGCGATGGTTCAGAATGGATACTAGGAGGAATGGTCGCGGTCGCGGTTGTATTACTCGGCTTCATCGTCTGGAGAACGCGCCGCTAAGAGTGAACATAGCTCCCCTCTCCGCTTTGTGGAGAGGGGCTGGGGGTGAGGTACAAATCCGCAAATTTACCCATGTATTAATTGTGCTCCTGTTGCTCCTCGCGTTCGCCCTGCGTCTCTATCGGTTAGGAACTCAGAGCCTGTGGTACGACGAAGGGGTGAGCGTCTACCTCGCGGCGCAACCGCTGCCCGAAATCACCGCGCATACCGCGCGCGACATTCACCCGCCGTTGTATTATTACCTGCTGCACGGCGCGGTCGAGCTGTGGGGCACGACTGAATTCGCCGCCGCGTTTCATTCGCTCTTTTGGGGAATGTTGCTCATAGCCCTGAGCTATCGCGTCGCGCGCTACCTTTATAATATCCCTATCGCGCTGAATTCCACGCTGTTACTTGCCATCTCTCCCTTTAACATCTGGTATTCCCAAGAAGTGCGCATGTACACGCTCGGCGCGTTTTGGGGATTGGTTACGCTGTACTCTTTACTGCATCTCCTGCGCGGTGATGCCCGCCGCCGCTATGTGTGGAGTTACATCTGCGCCGCCGCGCTAGGCATGTACACCCTCTACTACTTCGCGTTCCTGCTAATTTTCGAGGCATTAGTCATGCTGGCGTGGTGGTTAGCAAAGCAACGCACTTTATCGACCGCGACGCGGTACATTGCCATCCACCTCGCGATTGTCGCTCTGTATGCGCCCTGGCTGCCGATTGCCTACAGACAAGCGACCACCCCCCCGGTGCCGCCCTGGCGCGGTTTTACCCCCCTACTAAATGTGTTGAGCCAATCGTGGAGCGCGCTCGCGTTCGGGCAAGCGGTCGAACCGCGCGCGGTGTGGGGCGCGTCTTTGCTAGTCGGCATCATCTACGCGTGTGGATTGATTTACACTTCCAAGCAAAGAGACTATAAAGGGATGCGGTTTGTGCCTCTCGTGCTTTGCGGCTATACTTTCGTCCCTCTCGCGCTTATCTATCTGCTATCCTTGTTAATCCCTCTATTTCATCCCCGCTACCTTTTTACCTACTCCCCACCATTTTACATCTTGCTCGCCGCGGGTTTGGCTCAGCTCTATCTGTGGATAAAACCGCGCCTTGCCCGTTTTGTGTTGCTCTTCACTATCGGCGCGATTATAGTAAGCGTCTCCGCGTACTCGCTATATAATTTCCATTTCAACGCGCGCTATACCCCTGACGACCATCGCGCCGCGACGCACTATCTCGCCGACCGCTGGCGCCCGGGCGACGCGGTCCTGCTCAACGCGGGATACATCTACACCATTTTCACCTATTACTACCCCGCGCCGATTGCCTGGCGCGGGAGATTGGTCGATTATAGCCCACCCGTATCAGGAGATGGCGCGGTGGTGTTGCAGACCGGCTCCATCGGCGGCGCGGCGAGTTTGGGCTGGGGCGACCCCGCGTCCGATTTTTACCCCACTACAGAAGCGGAGACCGCCGCCGCGCTAGAACGCGTCTTCGCCGCGCATGAGCGCGTTTGGGTTTACCGCTGTTACGATACGGTCGTGGATGCTGATGGCTTTGTGCGAAAATGGCTAGAGGAAAACGCGCGGTTATTTGATGACCGCGTCTATGCAGGAGAGAGTTACTTACGCGTGCAAGGATATATGCGTGGGGGTAGTAGTTGGGGTAGTATCGCTCGCACCATGAATATCAACTTTGGAGACAGATTGACTTTGCACGGAACCGGCGCGCTGCCCATCGCGGCGCGGGCGGGAGAGCCGCTCGATTTCGACCTTTACTGGCAACCGACGCGGCAGTTGAGCGCGAATTACCGCGTGCTAGTTGGTTTGTATGATCACGCGGACGAACCTAGTGCATACACTGATGAACAGCCGTTGGGCAACGCCTACCCGACCTCGCGCTGGAACGTGAATGAGATAGTCCGTCAGCCGGTGCGAATAAACCTGCCCCCCGCGCTGCCGCCCGGCGATTACCGCATTGAGGTCACGGTCTACGACGCGCCGGGCCATGCCCTGCCGGTCGATGGCGCGGCGCGGGTGGTTATAGGTAGTTTGCAAATTCAGTAAAGTTGTTCGCAAATAAAATAGGCTCTTTTGGATTTTGAGGGGTCACAAGAAGTAATCCGCCACTAATTGCACGAATTTTCACTAATTTTCTGTCTCTTTGTGCCAATTAGTGGTAAAAAATCTAGCTACCTGACAGTTTGCTGTCTCGCGCCGCGCACCCCGTGAGTGAACTTACGGTGGCTATGAGAAACGCGCTGAAGCGCGTTATGCCGAACATGCTTCAGCATGTTTCCGGTAGCCGCGCCGAGTTCACTCGGCGAAGAGGCGCGGACCGAAGTGATAATTTGAAAGTGTCAGGTAGCTAGGCAAAAAATAAACCATGTATTAAGCTAACATTATCCGCGTCAATCTGCGGAAATCCGCGTCCTATTTCTTAGCGAGCTTATTAGCGAAACGGAAATCCCCGTCACTTTGTAAGTGATGGGGATTGTTTTATCAACAAACTCTCCTCACAGACATTGCGCGACCTAAGTATGTGTAGTATAATTGTGACCGTAAACCAAATCAGGTTCTTTGGGAATTCGCGGGGTCAGCTTAACACATAGTTGCTCTAATTGGCGCGAATAAGCGAAAAATTAGAGCAAATTCGTGAAATTAGTGGCGGATTTTTCCTTGTGACTACTCGAAATCCCAAAGACCCCCAAATCAACTCGCGAGGGGAAATACATAAATCATGCAATCTAGGTTGAGTATATATTGTGACAAAATCATCGAAGCGGGGTGGCTCGCGGCAGTCGTCGTCGCGCCGTTGTTCTTCAACATCAATTCCAGTCGTATCTTCGACCCCGAAAAGACCGTACTTATTCGCTCCATCGCGCTCGTCATGTTCAGCGCGTGGCTAATCGGTAGAATGGAGGACAGGAAATGGCGCGGTGATAGATTACGTTCGACTTTGCAACAGCCACTCAGCATTGCCATCATAGCTTTCGCCGCCATATATATCGTAAGTACCATCGTCTCCATCATGCCCCGCGTCAGCTTGGGGGGCGCGTATCTGCGGCGTCAGGGTACGTACGCGGTACTTTCGTATATCGTGGTTGCTCTTTTAACCGCGCATACGCTGAGACACACCGCGCAGCTTCAGCGGTTTATTACTACAGTCATTCTGACCAGTTGGATTGTCGCACTCTACGGCATCATACAGCACTACTACCTCGACCCGGTAGAGTGGCACGGTGATACGGAAAAACGCGTCATCTCCACCATCGGCAATCCGATTTTCTTCGGGGCTTATTTGATTATGGTCATTCCCCTGACTGCCATGCGCGTGATTAAAAACGCGCAGCGGCTAATCGCGGCGTGGCGCGGCGGTGAAAATGGTATATCCCGTTTTCGGTGGTTACTGCCTCTGGGATTATACACCTTGATATTGGCTTCTCAAGTGTTGGCAACGATATTCACCAAAAGCCGCGGTCCCTTCGTCGGCATGTTGGGTGGAACGTTCGTTTTTCTGCTCCTATGGGCAGCGACGCGGCAGCGGGCGTTAGTTTGGACACTGTTGGCTCTCGCGGTGGAGATAGGCTTGATACTACTGATTCTCAACTTGCCCAACACCCCATTTCCCGAAGTGGCGCGTACCAAGTATGGCAGACTGTTGGTGTTCGGTTCCGGCATGAACGTCGGTTCCGGGCGGTTGTTAATCTGGCAGGGCGCGATAGATATGCTGAAGGACAACCTCTTTCGCGCCTTGTTGGGCTATGGTCCCGAAACTATGTTCGTAGCCTATACCCCGTTCCTGCGCGCCGAACTGTTCGACTATATCGGTTTCGGTTCCACTCCCGACCACGCGCATAACGAAATGTACGACATCCTCGTCTCGATGGGCATTATCGGGGGTATCGCGTATCTGGTACTATTCGGCAGCGCGTTTTATCGGGGATTCAGAAATCTGAAGCTGATACGCGCGGCGCGTGACCGCTATCTCTTCGCCGGTTTGTGGATGGGTGGTGGCGTAGGGGGCTTACTCATCGCGTCCATATTGAGCGGCGGTCTGAAGCTCGTCGGCTTGACCGTGCCGGTCGGCGCGATGGCGGGGATGATATTATATGTCGTGATACATAACTTATTAGCGCGTGAGCTGCCCCCCGCCGATGAAAAACACCTGTTGGTCATCGCCATCATCGCCGCGCTCTTCTCTCATTTCATGGAAAGTCAATTTGGTATCTCCCTCTCCTCCGCGCTGACGCTGTTATGGTTATACATCGCGTTATTATTTGTGACTGAGCGCGACCTGAATGGCGAACCTGCTCAAGCTCCAGACGCCGTGGAAGAACCCGAACAAGAGACGCCAAGTAAGCGTAGCAAGAGACGCCGTAAAAAGCGTTCGGCACAGAAAGAAACCGCGCCGCGTACGTCGTTGTCCCTGCCATGGAACGCCACCGCGGCGACCTACGCGCTCTTGAGTGGTTTGACCATATCAATATTGTTGCACGATTTCCTCTTTCAGGCTGAGTTCGCCTATAGTTTGCTGGGGCTTTTCGCGTTGGCGTGGTTAATTTGGGGAATTATTACCTTGCATGAGACCAATTACCAATGGCGTTCGTTTGCTCTCTACGCCGCGCTGTCGCTGGGGAGCGCGGGGCTGTTCGCGCTGGTTTATGCTCCTCTGGCGCGCAACCCACTGCGTCTCGACCGCGGCATTCTGGTGTTTTTCTGCTTCTTGGGTATCTATTTGCTGGCGATGGGCGGCGCGTTGTTGGGAAAAATATCGTTGCCCGCTCGCAACACGCGTTTCAGCGGCGCGTTGACGGTCTATCCATTTCTACTTATCGCCGCGATTTTAGTGATATTCTTCACGAACTTGCGCGTGGTGCAAGCGGATATATTCTACAAAGGCGCGTCGATTTTCGATAAGGCGGGGCGCTATGATGAGAGTATTCAATTCTATCAGAAAGCGGTGAAGCGCGCCCCTACGCAGCCCCATTACTACGTATATCTAGGGCGAGCCTACGCGGCTAAAGCCTCCGCTACTACCGGCGAACAGCGCGCTCGCTGGATTCAATTGGCGGACGAGGCGCTGCGCCGCGCCCATGAATTGAGTCCGCGTAGTCCCGATTACGTGGCTAATCTGGCTGACCTGACTCACAATTGGGCTAAAATTATCACTGCCCCAGAAGAACGCGCCGCGAAAATTCAAGAAGCATTGGACTACTACAATTTGACACTGGAACTTGCCCCACAGATATACGCGGAGCAGTTGCGTCCCAATATCGCGAACGCCCATTTCATGTTGGGGGAAATCTATCGCCAGCGCGAACAGCATGAGCAGGCGATTGCCGAATATATCAAAGCGGTAGAACTCGCGCCGGAGAGTGAGGAAGTCCACCGCAGTTTGGTGGTCGAGTATTGGCTGACCGAGCAAATTGACAAGGCTCTCGAACATGCCTATATCGCGCGAGACTTGACTACTGGAGAGACGCGCGAGAACATCATCGCGGCGATAGAACAGCTTGAGGCGGTCAAGACTCAAGGGAGCGAATGACCTTTAATGAACCTTTATGACGGCTTATGCAAGTAAAAGTTTTTCTCCAGCTCTTCTCCGCGCTCTTGGCGTCCTCTGTGGTTAATTATCATGCAATCTGTGTAATTCCTACTATGGTAAGATGATGAAGGAAATGCAATCGAATTATATCACCGTAGACAAATACAAACTGCACTACCGCGTCGCGGGCGCGGCGAGCGCGCCGCCCGTGGTTCTAGTGCATGGCTGGTCAGCTTCGGGAGAGATGTGGATAGAGACTATGGCGCGATTAGCCAAGAGTCATCGCTGCTACGCCCTCGACCTGTTGGGGCACGGCGATTCGGATAATCTGCCAGACGCGGTTTACTCCATTGACCTGTTCGCCGCGCTGCTCAAGGGGTTCTGCGACGCGCTGGGCATCACGCGGGCGGCGTTTGTGGGGCACTCGATGGGCGGCATGACGGTGCTCAACTTCGCGATTAAACATCCTGATATGGTAGAACGATTGATCCCCGTCGCCGCGGCGGTCACGGGAGAACTGCCTCGGTTTATACCTACCCTAATCGACCTACTGTTACACTTCCTGCGAATACCCATTGTGGGAGAATTGTACGTCCGCTACGCGCCGCGTAGGATTTACCCGGTGCGTAAGCTGATGCAACTTGCTTTTTTGTACGAACTGCCGCGCGGCGATGAACCGTACTACGATCTGTTGGTGGATTACGTGGTGCGCCGCGATAATCTGCGCGTCAAGCTGGCGTGTCACGCGGCGATACGGCGCACGAACCTCGCCCCGCGCTTGTCCGAGATTACCGCGCCGACGCTGGTCATTGTTGGAGAGCGTGACGGCACCGTGCCCACAGATCAATCGCGATTGCTGGCAGAACGTATTCCGCACAGCCGCCTCGTGGTTATACCGCGCTCCAACCATATCGTTATGATGGATCAGCCTGCCGCGTTTGGGGATGCGGTGAGGGAGTTTTTGGTATAGGTTGCTCCGCGTTCGAGCAATTGGAGCTGTTCGGCTGGCGCGAGATAGGAACTATGTAGAGCTGCTGGCATCTTCTCTTGGCTTTGAGTATTTTGTAGCAGTGCCCTAAGATTAAGTTTATTTAGTATCTTGGCGGTGATGGGTCTTTTGGCATCCCAAAAGATAAAGGCGGCGAAGAATTCGGCGGCGGGTTGGGAATTCAATGCTGTGGCAAGCGCGGTGGCTTCTGCCGCGCTTTGACAAGCTAGGAAGTAGCAAGTATCGTCAAATACAACGGGTTTGTCGATATGGGGACCTACAACAACGAAACGGAGTTTCTTGTAGAGCCCCGCGATGGCAACTTTCCATGGGGCAAAGGAGTAATCTCCTACCCCAAAAATGGAAAAAGGGGGTTTGTGTTGATAAATTGAGCTTTTGCGACGAGTGAAATATTGCTGATGCGTCGAGAGATAAGCCCACGTTTTTGGAGCTATGGTTTGGATTGGGCGGGTCTCTTGTCCGACAAATTGTTGGGGGACTAACATGAACCGCGTGGGCTGGGCTTCATGCACGACATCGGAACTTTTCATCAGGGGGTAGATGAAGGTTTTTTCCAGCTCGACTTGTTCCCCTAAACGGTTTAGATAGCTGTTGCCTACGCGGCGCAATTCCATAACTTTGGAACAATCATGCTTAATGCCCGAACGCCAGATAAAATCACTACTAGCGCGATTATTCTGGAGATGTTGCCATTTGTGGTAAAAATGTGTATTGGCAATCAATTGGTTTCTTTCGTAGCCCAAATAAGCTATCTCAGATTTTGGTGTTAGCCCCTTATACACCACGCATGTTTTTGTGCCAGGATTTTTGAAGTCATATACTAGCAGACAGGCATCGACCGCGGCGTTAAACTCAGCTAACGCGTCAATCAAAAACATTTGGGCACGACCCGAATTTGGGTAGCTTTTCCATTCGTGAAGCAGCACTTTTCGTGCGACGGTAGTTTTGCATAGCACGGCAAGCATAGATTTCCGTTGGCGAAGCCACGCGAATATGTTAATCAACATCCATTCGGAAATATCGAAGTTGCTAGCGCCTGTGAGCGCTGCTAATCCTGCATGTTTTTGGAAATTATTCTTTTGAGGTAGATTATTACTGCCAAACGTTGCTAGTTCAGAATTGGTCACCCAGGGCGGATTGCCAAGCACCAAAAGGGGATCGGGCAATGGGGTTAGCACTTTAGTCCAATCGGTATGGAAGAAGTCCGCTTGATAAATTTCAACAGCTGAAGTGTGTGCGAATTTTGTCGCGAGAGAGTTGATGTAATTATAATTAATATCAACTCCTATAACTTTCGTAATTGAGGTGAAATGTTCTAACGCGGCAGTGATAAAATTGCCCTTGCCGCAAGTTGGTTCTATTACTGAGCGCGGCATGCATCCCAATTCGCGTAATAGCCAACAAACTTCGCGGGCTAGTGAAAGAGGAGTTTGAAAATCGCCAAATTCGGCTTTGTGGCGCGATTTATTACTGCTCATAATATTTTACTAATCCCCTCAACTTGTCCCGCGAGGTCAATCGCGCGTCGATATTGAAGCCGCCATTGTAGCGCGTTGGAAATAGTCAAATAACCTATGGTGGGGGGCTTGTCCATAATTACTTTGGCAATGTGGTTCGCGGTTATATCATCCACTGGTAAGTATCTATCCATCAAAAAAGCCACTATGTCATCTTGATTGCCCTGATTCTGGAGAATCTTCAAGAGGCCAGTTGTGATTTGATAGTCTGCGGTATATGCCGCCTCGATGAAAATAGTGTGCATAATCATCAGCTTTCCTAATTGGCTGTTGGGATCATCAATTTTATCGTAAACGAAGATGAGTGGAGAATAGCCAAGTCCATATATTTTCTGCTGCGCGGATTTATATGGACACGAAGATTGGGGTTGGGTAATTCGGGTTACTTTCATGTCGAGATTCAGCGCGGGGAAATCTATGCCTCTAGCCGAACTACCCTCAACATAAGTATACCTTGTCTGTAAGTATTTCTGGAATTTGTGTTCAAAGTAAGTGCCTATTGCTTTTCCATCTGTGATCCCATAGAGTGATTGCTCGACATGTTCAAGTTTGGCAAAATTGCCAGCTTCTTCACATAATAGTTTTAAGTTCAAGTTGGGTTTCACACTTTCTTTTGCTCCGCGACATTAGTTACGAGTTGACTATCTGCTAACATGGTACGCGTTCCTTTCGGTAGTATATAGCAAGTTTAATTATAACCGTATCAGGGGACTATGGGCAAATGGCATCCCTTTTGTCTTTGCACGTGGCGCGGGGTATAATTACCGCAAGATAGTATTGGAAGGAGAATTACATGCTAGATTTGAAATTTATCCGTGAGAATCCCGAAGAGGTAAACGCCGCGCTGGTGAAATTGCACACCGCCGCGCCGATTGATGAGATTTTGGAACTAGACGAGGAACGGCGCGTCACGTTGCAAGAGGTTGAGAAGCTCAAGGCGCAGCGCAATAAGACCTCGAAAGAAATCGGCAGACTGCGCGGCGCGCCCGCAGCGGAAAAGCTGAAAGAGGAGATGCGCGTGGTCAGCGCAGAAATCAAAGAACTGGACGATAAAGTGCGCGCGGTCGAGGAGCAGTTAAACGAAAAGTTGCTCTATGTGCCCAATATGCCGTTACCGAATGTTCCTGTCGGCAAGGACGAGAGCGAGAATATCTTGGTGCGCGAAGAGGGGAAGAAGCGCGAATTTGACTTCGAGCCGGTGCCGCATTGGGACCTTGGTCCCACACTGGACATCATCGACTTCGACCGCGGTGTCAAGCTGTCGGGTACGCGGTTTTACGTGCTCAAGGGCGCGGGTGCGAAGTTACAGCGCGCTTTGATCACCTGGATGCTCGATTTGCACATCGAGAAACATGGCTATACCGAAATTTATCCCCCATACATCGTCAAGCGCGAGGTGATGGTCGGCACGGGCAATCTGCCGAAATTTGGGGATAATCTGTACCACGATGAGGAAGATGATCTGTGGCTGATACCTACTGCGGAGGTGCCGGTCACTAACCTATACCGCGAGGAGATCATTCCGGAAAACACACTGCCGTTATATTACGTCGCTTATACCCCCTGCTTTCGTCGCGAGAAGATGTCGGCGGGCAAGGACACGCGCGGGATCAAACGGGGACACCAAT
>CAZSIG010000009.1:1483-22665 GCA_964606195.1 uncultured Anaerolineales bacterium | reverse complement strand
TGCGCAAACTCTACGACGATCCTCAAGGCAAGTTCTTCCGCAAGGGGCAGCCGGGGGGGTGGCGCGAAGAACTGCCCCAGCACATCTTGGATATCCTACGCGACGAAGAACCATACCCCTACCTGTTCGATGCGCTGGGCTACACGTTGGATCCGCATGATCCCTTGATCGATGCTCCAGCGAAACCGCGAGTTTCCACTAACCCGTTTCTGGAAAATGGCCGATTTGACAATGAGGTGAAAGTCCCCGCGATTGCCATCAAGCTTTACTTGTTGGCAGATGTTACCCTCAAGGCTCAATGGCATGGCGCGGCGACAGCGACTAATCCCAGCAGTTTTTTCGCCTGGCTCAATGCTCCCGTCGAGACAGATACCGCGGCGGAGCGACGATTGCCTGTCATTACCAACTTGGCGTATTATGCTCACTCTACACGCCGCGATCTGCAAGATCAATTTCCTGACCCACTCAATACCGATAGGATTGCGTACGCCATCTGGTTTGCACGTAATGCCTCAAAGGCGTTTGACCTTGATACGAGGTTCATCACACCTGTACGAAAGAGCCTATTGATATGGGGCAACGCGCCCACCCAAGAGGATCCCTATCAGCCAGACGCGCTTCCAGTAATCACTAACAGAGCTTTGTATATCTACCGAAGTCGTTCCGATCTACAGACCGCTTTCGCTGATCTGTTTGGTGCAGATCGGAGCGGTTTTGCTGAGTGGTTCGTAAAGTATGCACAAAAAGAGCGCGCTCTGGATCAAGCATTTGTCGAACCTGTACGCAGTAGTCTGGAAGGAGCTTAGGTGACCCACAAAAATACACATCTACCCGAACACCTGAAAATCATGATCGTGAGTACTCCGAAGACGGGCAATACCTGGCTGAAGAATCTTCTGTCGAACATCTATGACTTACCTATAGTGGGCACGGGCGCGGTTCGAAACTTCTCGGACTTTGATACCCTAGGAGAACGTTGGGTCACACACCAACATTACGCTCTGCGGACAGAGTTGGTGGAGTGGGCGCGGCGCAGCGGTGTGATCTTTTTGACGACTATTCGCCACCCGGGTGACGTGCTGGCGTCGCTGTTTCACTACGTTAGTAGCTCTACCGGTTTTTCGGTAATAGGAGAGAACGATCCGGTGAGCCGAATGAGATGCGACGGGGGGGTGATCGGCGAACATAGCCTCGCTTACGTGAAGGAGAGTTTTCACGCCCTCATCGACGTATCGCTGGCTTGGATACGCTCAGGGGTATCGCGTTCAGTACGTTACGAAGATCTCTGGCGCGATCCGATGTGTACACTACAGAATTTGACTGCCGTTATAGGTGAAGTTTCCCTTGACCGTATTGAGCGAGCCGTTGAGTTGTGCGATATTGACCTGATGCGCAGGTTGCCGGACGGAGATCCCAGATTTTTCAGGAAGGGTACTGTAGGTAACTGGAAACAGGAACTGCCACCCGAAATCATAGATACTCTTCGACGCACCGACCCTTATCCCGCCCAATTTGCCGAGCTTGGTTACACACTGGATCCTGATGATGCTTTAACCACGCTACCGCGGAAGCCACGGCTTTCCCAAAACCCGTTTCGGGATATCTCTCACTTTGATAACGGTATTGTCGTTCCACCGATAGCAGTCAAACTTTATTTGTCACTGGATACTGCGCGGTGTAGCCAGTTTTCAGACGAGGAGCACTCCATAGATTTGGCTTCTTTCTACTCCTGGCTCAATGCTCCGGCAGATGAAGATCCCCAACGACGCGAGGAAACTCCAATAGTGACCAACCTGGCTTACTATGTCTATCGCACGCGACGCGATCTGCAAAGTGTGTTCACCGATGTATTTGGCAAAAATCGCATTGAGTATGTCGGTTGGTTCGCAACTTATGCCCCTGATGTGTACGACCTTGACGATGCCTTTACCCGGCCGATGCGAGATGCTCTGTCCTCATGGGGCGCCAAACCGGCGGAGGAGGATCCCCATAAAGGAACAGCGCGACCGTTGCTCACCAATCTGGCTATCTATATTCACCACGCGGACTCTGCTGTTCGGACACTGTTCCCCGATCCCTTTACCCAAGACCGCGCTCAGTTTGCTTGGTGGTTTTTGGAGAATGCCTATACCGCGTATACCGCTGACAAGGCACTGGATGAAGCCGCGCGTAGCAGTGCACAGGTTATCGTCCAGTCTTTTTCTAATAACCCGTTTCTGGAAAATGGCCGATTTGACAATGAGGTGAAAGTCCCCGCGATTGCCATCAAGCTTTACTTGTTGGCAGATGTTACCCTCAAGGCTCAATGGCATGGCGCGGCGACAGCGACTAATCCCAGCAGTTTCTTCGCCTGGCTCAATGCCCCCACTGATGAAGACGCACAGCGTTCTGATACTGCACCGGTTATCACCAATCTGGCCGCTTATATCCATCACACACGTCCGGATTTACAGGAGGCATTTCCTCACCTTTATGAAAAGGATCGCGCTGGATATGCCCACTGGTTCATCGAATATGGCAAAGTAGAGCATCAACTTGATGATGTTTTTATCTCACCAATGTCCGCGTTATTGTAAATTTGGAGGCAGTGCCGGATGAAGTACAATGACCTAGATTATAGATTTCTGGAATACATCGGGGTAGTGCTGTAAAAGCTATGCAGGCAACTATGGCTCGCTCTGTCGAGTGCTATGTGCGAGCCAGGAAAGCATTGCCTGATAATACAGATCTGAATTAATTGTTGATGTATGAGGACACAAATCATAAAAAAACGCCTCTTAGGGATTTCGCACAGATGGTTGTTATTCATCGCGGGAATTTTGATGATATACTTACGAGAACCATTGTTTTTCTTAACACCACGTCTTTGGGCAGAAGAAGGAACCCGTTATTATAGTTACGCTTACCATTATTCGCTCGTGGGATTGTGGTATATGGGCATTCGTAATGTTCAGCGTGGATATTTTGCTTTATGGCCCAATATCGCTTCTACCATTGCTGCTAATTTGGTTTCGGTGGAGTATGCACCTCTTGTGACAACACTAATGGCATTCTTTATACAGTTGATCCCACTGTGGCTAATTATCTACAGTGATGCTAGTTTTTGGGCAACGCCTTTACGAAAAGTGACAGGAGTATCTATCTACTTGTTAACCCCCTTAAGTGGAGAAATTTGGCTTAACACCATTAATAGTCAGTTCTATTTAGCATTAGTAACAATATTGATACTGATCGAGCCGGATGAGAATGGACAGTCGAAGAAATGGAGCTACAGACTCTTGCTTGGAACCGCGGGTTTAACGGGACCAGTCTCCAGTATGCTCGTACCAGTATATGCTGTGTCGGCTTGGTTAATCAAAGAACGGGAACGTCTCATCCAGACAATTATTCTCGGAATATGTGCTATCGTTCAGTCGAGTTTATTGACGATTTATAGCACAAGCGATCAAAGTATCGGAATGCGCTTGATGGATAGACGCCTGTATTTGTTGATATTTTCCGTGTGGACACAAAGTATTGGCTTGTTATTAGGCGGTATGGATTGGATGAGAAAATTAGCCTCCTGGGTTATAGTGGAGTATGAAAGTAGAAACATCGTCATAGCAATTGTGTGGATTGGCTTAGCAATTTTGGCGATAATTTTGTTTTGGTGGCTTTCTGTTCAACTGTTGGTTCGCGAACGAATGATATTTCTGGGAAGTTATATTCTTGTGCTAGGGCTCTCCTATGTTGGTTCATTAACGGGCAACAAACTTGATCTAATCATTCCTGGGAATAGCGCCCGATATTTCTGGATTCCTAATATTGTGATTGGTTTCTTGTTAATGGCGAATATATTTAATCCAATAAGCAACAAATTCCGTGTATGGTTTTGTACTATAATGCTGCTGATAATCTTATTGAGAGGAAGTATGATTTATCGTACGACCTTGATAGCAAACCGTAATTGGCCTCAATGGCGCACCGAAGTTGCGCTGTGGCGAACTGATCCAGAACATAAGATAAAGATTTGGCCGCCAGGATGGGAAATTACCTTAAAGAGATGAGTATGAAAATTATCGTAGCCAGTACTCCCAAGACGGGCAACACATGGATGACTCATCTACTCTCAGCTATCTACGATTTGCCAGAAGTGGAACTACCTCCAGAATTCGATCCCAGCGTGGCTGATCAAAAAGGGACGCGGTGGATATCCTTGCAGCATTACTATCCCGATCCCGCTTTGATCTCTTGGGCAGAGCGGCATGGCGCGCTATTTGTCACCACAATGCGCCACCCCGGTGACCTGCTGGTATCGCTGTGGCATATGATGCACAATAAGTCCTATGGGCCGAACAGCGACCTACGCTACCTGACCATGTTGCTGGCTGACGGTGATGAGATGGGCGAACAAGCCGCGCTGTATGTCAGAGAAGATTTCTATCACGGGTTATATATCTCTTTGAACTGGATGAAATCCGACGTTTCATTTACGGTGCGCTACGAAGAGCTATGGCGCGATCCGGTGACTGTCCTCACTGAGCTGACGAATCAAATCCAACCCGTCGATCCGGACCGCATCGAGAGCGCGATTGACCTGTGTGACATCAATATGCTACGCAAACTATACGATGACCCCGAAGGCAAATTTTTCCGCAAAGGCGGCCCCGGTGATTGGCATCGCGAACTGCCCAATAATATCATAAACATCTTTCGTTCTCAGGAACCGTATCCCACCCTGTTTCGCGAACTGGGATATACTCTCGACCCCAGCGATCCCCTTACCGCTGCCCCCGCTAAAGTGCGCATTACTAAAAATCCCTTTACGAAGATCACCAGGTTCGATAATGGGGTCAATGTCCCGGTGATCGCCATCAAGCTCTACCTGCTATCCTCTCCTGAATTAAAAACACTGTGGCGCGGGAAGGAAGCAGCAACGACCGAAGGTAGTTTCTTTGCCTGGCTCAACGCCCCTATCAAAGAGGATATATCAGCGCGGGATCGATTACCAATTATCACTAATCTGACGCACTACATCTACCACACGCGCTGCGACCTGCAAATAGAGTTTCCCGATCTATCTGGTACTGATAGGATCGCATACCTCTTGTGGTTCATATGTTACGCGCAGGAGGCATATGATCTTGATGACGCATTTATCACTTCTGTGCAAGACGCTCTACTAGTATGGGGCAACGCGCCTGCGAAAGAGGATGAGTGCCAACCAGCCACCGCACCGATAATCACAAATATGGCTATCTATGTTTATCGCATTCGCCCTGATCTTCAAGCTGCTTTCCCTAAACCATTTGGCATAGACCGCGTTCGCTTCGCGCGATGGTTTGTAACCTACGCTACACAAGATATTGTTTTTGATAGTGCATTTATCGAGTCCATACAAAGTAGCCTAGAAAAAGTTTGAACGAATAAAACCTATGTTCGATGAACTTCGTCTGATCGCCGTACTTATACTGATGTTCACGCTGCCAGGGTGGGCAATGCTCGCAATTAAAGATAGTTGGCGTCAATGGTCCGCGTTACAGCGTTGGTGTATAGCTATCTCCGCGAGCATAGCTTTCTACCCAGTACTTTTTTATGTAGCGCGTTTCGCCCTACCATTTTTAACACTGGGACCATACAAATTGGGCGCGTTATTGATCGCGTGCAGCGCTTTCATCGCCTGGCGAATGCGCACAGAATGGCGCGAAACATTTGCGTTTGAACAAACGGAATGGATCGCGATAGCGTTGTTTGGCATGACACTCTTCACGCGGTTCTGGATCATTCGCGATCACCCCTATCCAGCCTGGAGCGACTCACTACATCACACCCTGCTAACTCAACTCACTGCAACCCAGGGGCAACTGCCTATCAATATGGAACCTTATTTCCCGATCCCACTCGGTCAATATCACCTGGGATTATACTCACTATCGACAATCGTCCAGTGGCTCGCGCGAGTGCCCGCGCATACCGCGCTGCTATGGACGGCTCAAGCACTAAATGGACTGTGCGGCTTGAGCGTGTATCTGGCTTTAGATCGCAAAGTGGGACGGACAGGGGCGATCGTCGGCACAGCAACAGTGGGTCTACTCTCGCACCAGCCCGCGTTTCACGTGAACTGGGGACGATTCACGCAGCTTTCAAGCCAAACGATAGTTCTGGTTGCCTGGGTAGTAACATACGAGGCGATAAAGTCCTGGAAACAACCATGGACGGAACACAGGGCACAGATCGTATGGAACACCGGCATGGCAACGTTACTAAACAGCGCGGTATTCTTGCTACATTTTCGCGTCGCCGGATTTTACGCGCCATTGTTAATCATCAGCGTAGCCTGGGAAATGTGGAAAGCTCGAGAAGAGAAGCGAGTAAGATATGTTGCCCTTGGTACGACAATCTTGGGGGTATGTTCATTAGCGATAATCTCCCCTGTATTATGGGACGCGTTGCGCATCTACGTTTCAACGAGGCTGACGCCCATCCAAATATCCTTCGACGAAATCGTGAATACCACAGAATCCTTCTATGAATTTTCGTGGCAAATGGTGTTGATTGTGGCCGCGCGCAGTTGGCTCATCTCCCTCACTGTCCTAAGTTCAATCATCGCGCTGCTGAGGCGCAACAAGACCGCGATAATGATGCTTCTATGGACAGCTGCACTGTTATGTCTGGGACAAGCTTATCTCCTTCGTATATCCCTCATCGCCTTTACTAACATGGGCGCGGTCTTAGCTATCTTGTATTTGCCGATAAGCTTGGTTGTGGGTATCGCGGCAGAAGAATCGCTTACAATAACGCCATCGCGCTGGCGTGATCTCGCGCGCAGGGCAATAGTCGCGCTGGTTTTGATAGCGAGTTTCGCAGCATCTCACATACGCGTCACGGAGATTATCCCGTTTCGCCATCTGATAACTTCTGCCGATATTACAGCTATGGATTGGATCAACAAAAATACACCATCCGATGCTACCTTCGCCGTCAATACTTATTTCTGGTTGCCACTCGCCCCGCATGGTACCGATGCCGGATACTGGATACCATATTTCACCGGTCGCCAAACCACAGCAGGCGCGATGATACTAAACCTAGCTGACTGGAATTATAAGGAACTAGTCATAAAAATGTCACAAGCAGAGGAAAGGCTAGAGACAGATAACACTGCGGTGGAGGATTTGCGTAATTTTGGCGTTGACTATGTGTACATTGGAAAGAAAGGTGACTTCTCTGGTCCAGGACTAGACGCGGCGCGCATTGCCCAGGCGGAAGGTGTCAGTGTAGTTTATCAACATAACTCCGTGCATATTTTGAAGATCGATTAACGTGAAAAATCATTGTCTAAGGCAACGGAGGAGAACAAACAACCTATGAAAAAGAGCACGAAAGCATTTGCAACCATCTCACTGTTAATGTCATCAGTGATCCTGTCCTGTCTGTTATGGATAGGGACATCGCAAACCGCGCACGCGCAGACTACCATCGACAATCCAGTCAAGTTAGGGGTGGACTTCGGTATCTTCGTAACCGACACCGAAACACTAGAGTATGACTTTCCTATGGTGAAGGAGATGGGCGCAACCTGGGTACGGATGTATCTGCCCTGGATGCTTATAGAGAAACAACGCGGAGAGTATCATTGGGAAGAGATCGACGCGGTGTTCGAACATGCCAGTTCAGCAAGCCTTAACCTGCTGCCAGTTGTTTATGGTATCCCCGAGTGGGCTGCAATAGATGGTTGCGGTCCTATATCCGACACTCAAGCCCTGAATGATTTCCTCACTGCTGTGTTGAATAGGTACAGCGCTGATGTGGATGTCTGGGAATTCATCAATGAGCCGGATGGATTAGAACCACAAGATAACTACGGACCGATTATCGGCTGCTGGGGGCCATATCCAGAGGAATATGCTAACCAACTAGGCGTTTTTCACACTAAGGTACAGGCTTTGGATCCTGGCGCGCGGGTTGTCTACGGTGGCTTAGCTTATGACTCATGGGATTATTTCAGCAGAGAATTTCTAACCAACACACTACAACACGGCGCGGGGCAGTTTTTCAATGTGGCGAATATTCACTACTACCCCATTAACTACCAGCACCCTGACCCTGATCTATATCCCACTTTGGGACATAAAGTAGCTGATGTACGCGATACTATGAGTAGACATGGAGTTCAAGGCAAAGACAGTTGGGTGACAGAGACTTCGGACTGGGTCAACGAAGACCGTAACGGCAGTCAGGAGAGACAGAAAAACTTTATAGTCAAGGAGTTCACCAGGGCTTACGGCGAAGGAGCGGATAACATCTTCTGGTTCGCGGTGAAACAAGATCCCTGGGAGGTACCCTTGCACCGCTGGCTTATCAATCAAGAACACAAACCAGATAATGGTTTCTACACATTCCAACACCTTGCAGACAAGTTAACCGACGCGGTTTGTACCGGACCTTATCCAAATGTCCCCGCAGATGTAGAAGCTTATCAGTTTTTTGCTCCAGGGCGTGCTATCTACGTTCTATGGGCTAACACTACCTCTCAGACGGTAGCGCTCCCCGCTTCAGTCAACGCCACGCTCACAGATCGCGACGGCAAAAGTTCTGGCGTTATACCCGTCCAGAATGATCAGGTCACTTTTAAGGTAGGTCTCACCCCCGTATTCTTGGAGGTTCCTGAGATGCACCTGACAGTCGAGGGAGCTAATGATACCGAACCCGCACTATCACCCGATAATCAAACAGTTGTATTCATCAGCGATCGCGATGGTCAACCGGATGTATTCAGTGTTCCAGTCCTAGGAGAAGGAGAACTCATTAACCTAACGCAAACTCCTGCCGCACATGAGGACACACCGGTCTTCTCCCCCGACGGTTCAACAATCGCTTTTGCTTCTGATAAAACCGGAGATTGGGATATTTACTTGATGAATGCTGATGGTACTAACCTAAGAAAGGCAATAGGTTACGCTGGCACAGATGAACTTTACCCCTCCTTCTCTCCTGACGGACAGATTTTAGCGTTCAGCAGCAACCGCGCCGATGGTAACTGGGACATTTATGTTGCCGCAATTGGTAGTAATATGTGGATACGGCTGACGAACTCACCAGCCGTGGATCGCTTTCCGGACTTCGCGGTCGACGGTACTACAATAGCATTTCGCAGCGAGCGAGATGGCAACAGTGAGATTTACATAATGGATAGCGATGGTACAAACTTGCGACGAGTTACGACAGATGCAGCTTTTGATGGTCATTCCATTATTATCCCAAACAGCGGTGGCATAGTATTTGTCTCAGATCGCTCGGGTAATCGGAATATCTACATGGCAAACCCCGCAGGAGAGAGTTTGACCACGCTGGAGCAACGTCCGGGTTGGCAGAGTCGAACCCCGCGAGTATCACGCGATGGACGGCTCCTGGTCTACGCAGGAGGGATGACAAATGATGCCCTAGATGTTTATGTGCGCCAGTTCACGCCTCCTCTCACCGCGATCGGACAGCGCGGTTTGGATAATGTACAGGATAACTGTGATTGGGAAGCAGGGACACTAGCCTATGGTTGGAGTCAGGCTTGGTATACAACAGGTCGTGACGAGTATCTACAATGGACGCGAGATTGGATCTATAATTGCATCTCGCGCTCTGTCGGGATCGACCACGTCAACGACGGATTGTTGGGCTATGCCGCGTTGACTGCCTACGAGGAAGCAGCAAATCCTGTCTATCTTGATTTTGCTCAACAAGTGGCAGATTACTTGATGAACACAGCCCCGCGCACTGCCGACGGCACACTGGTGCACGAAGAAGATACCGTTTGGGTCGATACTCTGTTGGGTACTGTCCCATTTCTGGTGAAGATGAGCGAGGTCAGTGACAATTCTATCTATCTTGAGGAAGCGATTACTCAAGTTATAAATCACGCGAATCACTTGCAAGACTCGGATACCGGGCTATACCATCATGCCTGGGACGAGAGCGAAAACGACTTTATGGGACCGATATACTGGGGACGTGGTAATGGGTGGGCGTTGCTGGCAGATACCGCGCTATTATCAGTTATGACCCCCGCGCATCCCCTTTATCCAACAGTGCTGGACATCGCGCAAAGACAGGCTGCTGGTCTCAACCCATTACAGGATTCGAGCGGGTTATGGCACACCGTTGTCAATAATACTGATTCCTACACGGAGACCTCGGGTTCGGCACTGATAGGTTACGCGTTCAAGAGCGGCGTTGAAGAAGGCTGGTTGGACAAAGATGACTATTCTCCGACCGCGCGTACAGCAATATTAGGTGTGTGGCGCAAAGCCCTGGAAGATGGAACTGTCACAGATGTGTCTGGCCCGACCTGGCCAACAACGACCGAAGAACAATATATTACCAAAGCTCACGACGCGCTCCAGTTATATGGACAAGGAATAGCTATGCTGCTGGAAACTCCGGTCGAGTACTCAGAACAACCGGTAGCTCAAGTACCTATCTTGAACAAGACAGGAATCATTACATTACTACTATCCATACTTAGACAGATAACTCGGGGGCACAGTAAATGACGGGTTACCGAAATCATGCTGAAAAGTAAGAGAGCTAAACAAAGAGGATCAACGCAGATTCGTGGGGTAAACGGTGGTGAGTGCGGCAGCCGCGAAGTGCAAAATACCCGCGTAGGGCGGCTTTCTTAGCCGCCGCTCCAAATCATCGGAAAAAACGGCAGGTATGGAAACCTGCCCTACCCCACGAATCCGCGTAGAGCCAACAAAGACAATCTGTTCAGAAACTATGCAAACCGCGTAGTAATTGACTGCATAGAGCACGCGAAATTGGAACAGATTGATAAAACACGCAGAGTGTGCTATAATAACTCGCTAAAGTGAAACTATGAGTAACATATTCAGTGTACGAACCCCATATCCAGACGTAGAAGAATTGATGGGCGCGGTGCGCACCGCGCTAGCCAATATAGATGAACAGGAACTCGTCTTTCACGCGGGCGGCACAGGCATTTTAGACGATAATTGGCGAAACGACCTTCAGGTGATCCAACTTACCTGGAACATAGATGCGTGGGAAGTGATTCGCTCGTCACGCCCCGGCATAGGCAAATTCATCATCGCGTTTCAAAAGCTCATCCGCTCGTTGACCTGGTGGTACCTGTTCCCCATCACCGTCCAAATCTCCAACTTCAACTCCTGCGTCGCGCATGTGCTCGACGCGCAAGCGCGGCAGATTCGCGACCTGCAAAAACAGGTAGAACAGCAACAAATACAGATCGCGGCGTTACAAAAACACCCATCAGATGAGCTGCCAGTCGAGGAGGACGAGTGACCGTGTCGCGCAAGGTATCGATTGTCATGCTCACCTGGAATGGGCTGGATTACACCAAACAATGCCTGAAATCGCTGCACGACCGCACCGCGACGCCGCCCGCATACGAACTTATCGTCGTGGACAACGGCAGCACCGACGGTACGGTGGAATACCTGGAGAAACAGGATTGGCTTACGCTCATAAAGAACGAGCGCAATCTTGGCTTCGTTAAAGGTAACAATATTGGCATCGCGGTGACAGATTCCGCGACGGATATACTGCTGCTTAACAACGATATGGTCATCATCGAGGATGATTGGTTGGCAAAATTGCAAGAGGTCGCATACTCTGACTCTACTTACGGTATCGTCGGGGCGCGATTGTTGATGGCGAACGGCCAACTCCTCCACGCGGGGACTTATATGCCATGGCATACCTTCGCAGGGCAGCAGATCGGCGCGATGGAGAAGAACGTCAATCAGTATAATCGCGCCCGCGAAGTGGACGGCATCGTCGCGGCATGCGTTTATATCAAACGCGAGGTCATCGAAAAGGTCGGCGTTCTGGACGAGGAGTTCTTTTCTTACTTCGAGGATACTGATTACTGTCTGCGCGTACGTGACGCGGGGTATAAAGTTATCCTCGCAGGCAACGTCAACCTGATCCATCACGAAAATGTGAGTACCAAAGTGAACAAAACGAGTTTTTCCAGAATTTACGACAAATCAAAGGATATTTTTCGCCGCAAATGGGGCAAATATCTCAAGACGCGATATGATACCGCGGTGATGTGGCACTCGTTGGTCAATTTCCCGACCGGATACGCTACCTCATCGCGGCATTTGGTTTTAGAGCTAGACCGTTTGAACGTCGATGTGCGTCTCACCTATCTCTACGGTGTGGACAATATGGAACCGCCGTCCGACAACTACAAAATCGAGGAATTGAAACAGCGCCGCAAAGACCTGAGTTTACCCCAAGTTGTCTACGGACAGGGTGACGCGTTCGTGAAAAACGGCGGAAGTTACCGTATTGGCTACACCATGCTAGAGGTCACCGGCTTGCCGAACGACTGGGTCAATCAGGCTAATTTCATGGATGAGGTCTGGTGTCCCTCAACCTTCAATCGCGAGACCTTCGCCCGTAGCGGTGTGACCAAGCCGCTGTACGTCATGCCGCTCGGCGTCAATCCCGACTATTTCAACCCTCAAATCAAATCTTTTCGCGCCACCAGCCGATACACTTTTTTATCGGTCTTTGAATGGGGCGAGCGCAAAGCTCCTGAGATACTACTTCGCGCTTATACCGAAGAGTTCGACGCGAACGAGAATGTACTACTCGTCCTCAAGGTGACCAACAAAGACCCTGGTGTGAATATTCAACAGCAGATCAAAGATATGAACCTGCGCGAAAATCATGCCCCTATCGCCTTGATGTACAATCAAAAGATCCCTGCGTATCAGATGGGGAGTCTTTATCGCTCCGTTGACGCGTTTGTACTATCGACGCGCGGTGAGGGATGGGGAATGCCGGTCATCGAGGCGATGGCGTGCGGCATCCCGACGATCGCGACTGACTGGAGCGCACACGCCGATTTTATGAACGAGGACAACGCGTATCCGCTGCGCGTCGCCAAGCTCATCCCCGCGAAGGCGAAATGCCCTTATTACGAGGGTTTTGAATGGGCAGAACCGGACACCGAACATCTACGCTATCTAATGCGTTATGTGTACGAGCACCCTGACGAAGCGCGCACGCAGGGGATGAAAGCCTCGGATGAAATTTTGGCGAACTGGACGTGGCGGCGCGCCGCGGAGAAGATCAAGGCGCGGTTGATGGAGATACAGGGGTAAATGGCTGTAACGAATAGTCACGAGGAATTCGTAACCGCGCTATATCGCACCCTCTTGAAACGCGAGCCGGATGAAAAGGGGTTCGCGTTTTTTGTAAATGCTCTTCAGGGCAGGCAGATGACACGGGAAGAAGTCGAACAAGAGTTCGTTCAATCGCCTGAATATCAAGCACTGCATAATACGGAAAACCGTGTGCAACAATGCTGGGACAGCACCGCAGCGCGGCGCGCTCAAGATGGTACGCCGATGGGCTGGCTGGATTCTCTCATCATCTTGGAACATTATACGCGTCCCAAAATCAGCGGCGACGCACAAATGGGATGGCTGCCCGGTGTAGTCAACCGCTTCAACATTCCCCCGAATGGACATTGGCTCAGCTTGGGCTGCGGCAGCGCGGGGCAGGAGATTATAGGTGCGAAACTAGGCTTGTTCGCCACGATGGACGCGTATGATTTGTCGGAACAATCCATCAATATCGCGCGTGAAAACGCGGCGCGAGAGGAGGTGACGACTATCAATTTTCAAGTTGGCGATTTCCACACCGTCGAGTTGCCCTCGGAACATTACGACGCGGCGTTGATGGTGATGTCGCTGCACCACGTCGCGGAGCTAGAATCGCTGTATGCGCGAGTGCGTGATGCCCTAAAACCGCGCGGGGTGTTCATCGCCAATGAGTATGTAGGTCCCGCGCAGATGCAGTTTACAGAGAAACAGGTCGCGTTGGTCAACGAACTTCTGCATATTCTGCCCACCAAGTACCGTTATGATTACGCGTTAGGCGGAACGAGAGAATATTTTTCCCCGCGCTCGCGCGCGGAGTGGAACATCGCCGACCCCTCGGAGGCGATACGCTCTGATGAGATTGTGCCGTTGGCGCGGCGGTATTTCGCGACGGTGGAACGCGTGGATTACGGCGGGACGCTGTTGAATCCATTGCTGGAGCATATCATCGGCAATTTCGCGCCTGATGAGGAGTGTGATGTCTCTATCCTACGATTATTGGCGGAGATTGAAGATGCTTTGATTACCCAAGGTTGTTTATCCAGCGACTTCGCGGTGTTAGTATGTCACAAGGAATAAACTCGATGTTCAGAAACTTGCTCGATCGCGCCCGTCATCGGATTGCCCAAGTGACCGCTAACGACCGCGTGGCGCGGTGTTGGGGGGATACGGCGCGGCAACGAGAACGAACAAGTCTGATGGGATGGTTGGACTCACCGTTGGTTCTGGAACTCTACGTTCAGCCCACAATTACACCTGAAGGGGGCAACTGGCTGGTTGGTGTAGCGCATCAAGAGGAGATTCCCGCGAACTCGCGCTGGTTGAGTTTAGGCTGCGGCAGCGGCGGACAGGAGATATACGCGGCGCAAATGGGCTTATTCGCCGAGATGGACGCGTATGATCTAGCGGAGGGTGCGATAGAAGTAGCTACAGATAACGCGGCGCGGCAGGGATGTTCTAAAATAAACTTTCGCGTCGGTGACTTCAATACCGTATCGCTCGCGCCTGAGCGCTACGATGTAGTGCTGATGAACATGTCGTTACACCACGTCGCGGAGTTGGAGAAACTCTACGAGCAAATACGCGCGACGCTAAACCCTGACGGCTGGTTCATCGCCAACGAGTACATCGGTCCCAGCCAGATGCAATACACCGCGCAGCAACTGGCAATGGTCAACCGGCTATTGAGTTTGCTGCCCGACGAATTATGTTATGACTATGTACGCCGACAAACAAAGACGGAGTATATCATTCGCAGCCGCGCCGAATGGGACGCGGCAGATCCATCAGAGGCGGTGCGCTCGGATGAGATCGTGCCGGTAGCGCAAAGCTATTTTTCGCGTTTCAAGCGGATCGATTATGGAGGGACGCTGCTCGCGCCGTTGTTGGAACACATCATCGGTAATTTCGCGGCGGACAATGAACCGCATGTTGCCATTTTAAAATTGCTGATATTCTATGAAAAGAAATTGATCGCGGAGGGCATACTGCCAAGCGATTTCGCGGTGTTGGTGGCGCGAAAATAGGAAAGACGATTCATGACTCGAAAATCACAAATGGTCGACGATGAAAAATTCATCGAGAACCTATACAAAGACCTGCTGGGGCGCGAACCCGACAAAAATGGCTTGGAACACTTTCGCGATGCACTACAAAGCGGACGAGTGACGCGCGACCAGGTGCGCATCAGCATTATATCCTCGCCCGAATACCTACAAAAGCACATCGAAACCGCGCAGCCGCCATATTTCGAAGATGACGCGGCGGTGGTAAGACATTACGAGGAAGAAGACATACCGCTTCCTCCGTTTTTGCTGATTGAAACCACCTCACGGTGCAATCTGCGCTGTGCGATGTGTTCGCGCACTTGGGGCAAAAGCCCGTCTGGTGACGATTACGCGGATATGCCGATTGATTTCTTCAGCCGAATTGTGGAAGAGACCGCGTCGCACGTTCGCATGATCAATCCCAGCGGCTTCGGCGAACCGCTGTTACACAAGAATTTCGCTGAAATGGTACAGATCGTAAAAAGCCATGACATAACCTTCGCGATTACCTCAAATGGCAATTATTTACCGAAAGAGACTCTCGAAACGATCATTGATAACGCGGTTGACTCCATAACCTTCTCCATAGACGCCGCCACGTCGGAGACCTATGAGCACATTCGCGCGGGCGGTGACTTGAACCGCGTAATCGAAAATATTCGGCGTATTCAAGAGGCTAAACGCGCCGCGTATAGCGATTATCCCGGCTTGTTTATCGCCTTCATCGTGATGAGAAGCAATATTCACGAGCTGCCACGATTGATGCGCCTTGCTGGAGATTTGGGAATTCTAGGGGTGACTTTGCAATCTATGGATGACTACGGCATTGGAGCGCGCGAGACTTTGTGGGATCACCAACACGAGGCGCAAAAATATCTCGAAGAGGCAGAAGAGACCGCGCAGGAAATCGGCGTACCCATGTCATATAATTTCAAGGAGAGATTGTGGGCAGAGGTGGGACGGTTGCCCAAAGAGACCGCGCTATTACAATTGCCAACGTCATCTTCAGCGGATAATGCCTACCGCAAGCGATGTGTGGATCCCTGGGTACACGCGTTCATCACGCACGAAGGCGATGTGCGCCCATGCTGCATCTCCTCCGATAGCATGGGCAATTTGCACAATGCCTCGTTTGAAACGATATGGCGCGGCGAGAAGTTTCGCGACTTTCGCCGTCGTCTGCGCAGCGATGCGCCACCCGAAGTATGTCGCGATTGTCAACAACGCGCCTGGCACCGCGCTAAACCATTAACTTGGATCTGTGACTCGATCATCTTACCCAGTGAGCAATTGGGGTTGGGCTGGGGAGAGACGAGCCAAATTGAGAACAGGCATTATCGCGCGGTGAATGCGCCGACCGCGACGATATTTCTGCGAAACAGTCACAAGCGATATATCGCGATCACGCACCGCGCCCTCGCTCAAGAGCGAAGTTCCTCGCGAGTGCTGGTCGATGGTCAGGAAATAGGAAAGATAAACGGCGCGGCGCGGTGGCAGACATCGGTATTTGCCATGCCATCTTCTGACAACGATATTATAACGGTGACATTAGAGATGGAGAATCAACATCGTAAATCGAAGCTGGCTATACACCGCGTCGAGTTCACCGATAAGCGACCGAAACGCGATAATGTTGTATCAAATTTAATATCTGAATTGAAAAGAATCCACTGATAGGGCTTACGCAAAACTCAGACTTCCGAAGTCTTAAAGACTTCGGAAGTCTCCGCACCGCGTGCATTCAGCTAAGCGCACTTACACTGTAGCCGCAGGCTTTACGCCTGCGCTGACCGCACCAAGTGAGTAAGTTATTTAATGCGCGATCCTTAAAGGTCAAAACCCGCCAACGAGGTTGACTTACTACCCGTTTATGAAGAACTTGAGTAAAGCACGCGTCAGTGTTTATCAGCGAAAATCAGTGTCCACTATTTTGGTAAAGTCTGAAAATAGTTGATAGTCTTAGGAGGATGATAATGAAAAAAATAAAGAAACTAGGCATAATGTGCAACATCATACTGTTTATCGCGGCGATGCCTTTGGCGATATTAGCTCAGCCTGCCGCGCCGAACAATTTCGCGCTGCAAGTGACTGTCGCTTTGCCGAACAGCGATTATGTGGAATACTGCTCTCCCACGCTGGCAGACCTCGATACGCCGCCCGATGGACAGTTGGAGATCATCTTTGGCACGAAAGGGGGCTGGATCTACGCCTACAACGGAAATGGAACGCAGCGCTGGGCATTTTACACCGGCAATTTACCGCGCGGTATGGTGCCCATCGAATCATCCGCCGCGGTGGGGGACATTAACAATGATGGCTACATGGAAGTGGTGATCGGCATGGGAGGACATCAAACTCCTAGCGAATATCAACATCATGGCGGAGTGGTCGCTCTCCGCCACAACGGGCAGTTGATAGCAGGCTGGCCGCAATACAGCGGCGATAAAGTCGATTCTGGGATGGTCGGTCCCGACGGCTACGCGGATATGGTATTCTCCTCCCCCGCGTTGGGAGATTTGGATAACAACGGTGATTTAGAGATCGTCGTGGGCAGTCTGGACGAACATGTGTACGCGTGGCACCACGATGGCACCGCGGTCAATGGTTGGCCGGCTTGGGTACGCGATACTGTCTGGTCTTCTCCCGCGCTGGGTGATGTGGATAAAGATGGACACTTAGAGGTAGTTATCGGTACTGATACTCACAGTGAAGTTGAACCGGTAAGCACCACCGCGGGAGGTTATCTTTACGTTTTCGATCATACCGGCGGTGGCTGGAGCGACGCGGCACAAGGGTGGAATTACAACTGGCGCGTTTGGGAAGCGGAAACAATCATGTCTTCCCCCGCGTTGGCGGATTTGAACGGCGATGGATGGCTGGAAATCATCTACGGCGCGGGCTGGTATTACGCGTGGACCGGTAATATCTCATTAGGAAAAGTCGTTAACGTGCTGGACTATCGCAACCGCACATTCTTAACTGGTTGGCCTCAAGCTACAGATGGTCAAACATTCCCATCCCCCGCGATAGGCGACATAGACAATGACGGACAACCGGAGATCGTCATCTCCGATACCCCGCGTTGGGATATGCCGGAATACACGCGCATCTATGCTTGGGACGTGAATGGCACGCTCAAATGGAAAATTCAACCACAAACTCTGCCCGCCGCTAACTCGTTTCGCGTCACGCAATCCCCCATACTGGCGGATTACGATGGCAACGGTACCGCGGATGTATTTATGGATATGAACTGGTCTGGCTTAGTTTATAACGGCGCGTCAGGTGTATTACTTAATGAGAATTTCTCTCAACCTGGTCCGATAGCTAGCTCCCCCGCGGTCGGCAACGTAGATGACGATGCTAATTTAGAAATGGTCGCGGTGGGCAAAAATCTGGAGATATGGCAATTGAGCAGCACCTCTTCTGACGATGACTGGCCGATGTTCCGCCACGACGCACAGCACACCGGGCTATATGATCTCCCTCCCGCGCTACAACTCAGTTCCCAATCCCTGCGCTTCGACAACGACATCACCACCTGTGATGATCCTACCGCGCAGATGGTATCGATCAGCAACAGCGGCGGTGGCACACTGGAATGGAGCGCGAGCAGCAGTGCCGCGTGGCTAAGCGTCTCTCCCACTTCGGGGACGGGTGATGGAACACTCACCATCTCAGTCGATCGTTCCACGCTGAACGAGGGTACTTTAAACAATGGCAGCATCAATGTTACTGCCACCGACGCGACGAACAGCCCGCAAACGATTCAAGTCACGTACCGCGTCGGGTGGAGCCCGGTTTTCAGCGCGGACAAATACAGCTTCGAGTTTGTCATGGATGATGATGGCAGCAATCCTGCCGCGCAGACTATGACCATAAGAAACAATAATCCCGCGGGGGACAACTGCACTTTGCAATGGTCTGCTTCTGAGGCTGCCGATTGGCTGACTTTATCCCCCGCGTCTGGCAATATCCTCGCGGGGCAATCGACTACGGTGAGATTTTCTGTAGACAAAGCAGGGCAAACGGCGGGTACTCTTAGCGAAAGTGTGACCTTCAACGTGGGACAATATACCCAAAACCCCGATTCCGTATCTCCTGCTTCTGTATCCTACGAGATATTTCCAATTCTCCGCGTAATTCCCGGTCATTTGAGCTTTCTCTATGAACAAACAGACACTGTGCCGACATCTATAGACACCACCGTAGAAATTACCAACGTTGGCGCGCCACCAGCATCTTCGCTGGATTGGTCTGCATCGCTCAGCCCCGGCGACGCGAGTTGGCTCAGCATATCCCCTTCCTCCGGCGCAGTGGCGGGCAGCGCGACCGTGACGGTAGATACTACGGGAATCACAGATGAACGCGGGGCTATCACATTCTCCAGCGACGCGGCGCGCGCTGATGTAGAACTCTCGGTGCGATTCTTAGTGGGAACGTTACAAAAGGTTTATTTGCCATTAGTGATGAAAAACTATACCGCGCCCGTAGTGGCAACACCTACTACCACGCCTACCTCAAATACTGCCATTGTATTCGCTTCCAACCGCGACGGGGATCATGATATTTACACCATGAGTGACACTGGGGCGAACGTGACCGCGCTGACGAATAACGAATACGAAGACCGTAATCCCGTATGGTCGACGGGAAAAGATAAAATCTGTTACGCCGCGGACCCTGACGGCGATACCAATTATGATATCTACACTATCGCGGCGATTGGGGGAACGCCTACCAATGTTACTAACAACAGTGCGACGAACGATTGGATGTGTGTCTGGGCGCCTGACGCCACGCAGTTAGCCATTCAATCACAGCGCGACGATATATGGGACATTTATATAATTAATTCGACCACCGGCGCGGTGGTGAGGAATCTCACCGATAACAGTCGAAACGATTTCACACCCCGATGGGGAAGCAACGGTAAAATTGTGTTCTGGTCTGACCGCGATGCTTCTACTGCTTGGGGCGCGTTTAATATCTACACAGTTGACGCGACCGGTGGCACCCCTATGGCTTTATTCACGCAACCTTCCGCGTGGTATGCCCTGCCTAGTTGGAATTTTGATCATAACACCATTCTGTTTCAAAGCAACGAATCCGGAAACTGGGTGATATACAAATATGTTTTGAGTACATCAGAACAAACCCCTCTCACCGCTGAATCTATTAGTTGTGAATTCGCGCGCTGGTCACCCGATGGAACGGAAATCGTATTTGAGTGTGGAGCTTCTTCATCTAAAAATATCTACAAAATGAACGCGAATGGGACAGGAAAAACGTGGCTCACTGATACTGAGGGAAACGATTCGGATCCGGATTGGTAATCAGCTATGCGCGTTTTACACATCATCCAACGCTACTGGCCTTACGTCGGTGGTTCGGAACGATATTTTCAGGAGATTTCAGAGCGATTGGCGCGAGATGGGCATGAAGTGCATCTCTACACCACCGACGCGTGGGATATCGAGCACTATTGGGCGCGCGGCAAAAAAACTGTCGCGGTGACTGAGGAAGAGCACAATGGCGTATACATAAAACGGTTTCCGGTGCGGCACTTGCCCGGTTCCCCTTGGGCGTATCCCGTTATCCGCAAACTGATGAGCATCACCTCCGCGCTCCCCTTCGACGCGACGCCGCTGCTTCTAGCCATGTCGCGCTACACTCCCTGGGTACCAGGTTTGGATGAGGAATTGGCGGCCACCGCTTTGCCCTTCGACCTAATTCACGCGGCGAACTCCCCGTTTGACTCTCTCATCTACGCCGCGGCGCGATTAGCGCGCCGCGATAACATTCCCTTCATCATTACCCCCTTCACCCATCTGGGCGAACCGCAAGATGCTAAAGTGCGTCAATATTACACTATGCGGCACCAGATCGCGCTCCTGCGAGACAGCACTAAAGTCATCGTGCAAACCGAATTAGAGAGAGATTGGCTACTTCACAAAGGTGTGCCTGCGGATAAGATGGTAAAAATCGGCGTGGGCGTCAA
>CAZSIG010000009.1:0-1383 GCA_964606195.1 uncultured Anaerolineales bacterium | reverse complement strand
TGTGGACGCGCGACATAAACGCTGAATTGGTGCTTGCCGGTCCGACTATGGAACACTTCACCAATTTTCTGAATCGCCAGCCGCCGAAAGTACGCGATAGAGTTCACCTGTTGGGTTTTATTTCGGAACAAGATAAACTAGATTTGCTCGCCGCGTGCAAGCTGCTTGTCATGCCCTCGCGCACCGATTCTTTCGGCATTGTGTATTTGGAGGCATGGTTGTACGATAAACCGGTTATCGGAGCGCGAGCCGGAGGAGTGCCAGAGGTGATTGACGAGGGCCAAAATGGCTATTTGGTCAAGTTCGGTGATGTTGCAACTCTGGTGAATTACATCGCGGAGTTGTTACAGGACAAAGAGACGGCGCGGCGTTTCGGACAGCGGGGACATGAAAAAGTCTTAGAGCGATACACATGGGACAAAATCTACGCGAAAATCAGCAAACTATACGAAGGGATAACCATTCATCCGCCGCGATAAACGTGCATAAAGCGGTTACAATAATCATCGTCAACTGGAACGGCAGACATCACCTGGCGCGGTGTCTGCCGTCCGTTTTAGCGCAGAGCTATTCCAACTACGAGGTGCTCGTCGTAGATAACGGCTCGACGGACGATTCCGCCGATTTTGTCATTCATAATTTTCCGATGGCGCGATTGATTCAACTCCGCGACAATTTGGGATTCGCCGCCGGCAACAATATCGGTATTCGCGCAACGAATAGCGAATATATCGTCCTCCTCAACAACGACACCGAAGTTGAGCCGGACTGGCTCGCGGAGTTGATACGCGTGGCGGAGAGCGATGTACAAATAGGATCATGCGCCTCCAAGATGCTACTTTATGATCACCGCGAGGTGATAGACTCCGCGGGTATCACCATCGACCGCGCCGGAATCGGCTGGAATCTACAACGTGGTATGCGCGATGATGCAGCGGAGATAGTTCCCCGCGAGGTTTTTGGTGCCTGCGCGGGAGCCGCGCTCTATCGACGCGATATGCTCGATGATGTTGGATTATTCGACGAGGATTACTTCATGTATTACGAGGATGTTGATCTAGCATGGCGGGCGCGGTGGGCGGGGTGGAAATGTATGTATGTGCCGACCGCGCGCGTTTATCACGTCCACTCTGCAACGGGAGGGACAAGTTCGACCTTCAAAAATTATCACATCGGGCGCAACAAGATTTGGACGATTGTAAAAAACTATCCTCTAGCACAATTCCTATGGTTCGCGCCGATAATATGCCTTTATGATTTGGGCGCGATATTGTACGGGTTGTTTCGCGCCGATCTGAGCTTATTACGCGGACGTTTAGCCGCTCTCAGAGATCTACCCTTCGACAAACGCCGCGGTGTCGTGCGGCGCGTTTCCTACGCCGA
>CAZSIG010000008.1:0-23125 GCA_964606195.1 uncultured Anaerolineales bacterium | reverse complement strand
ATAAAGAATGGCTTGCCAGCGCGCTAATCGGCATATTTCTGTTCGGCGGTTACGCCTTTCAAACTTTCGGCTTGCAATACACCACCGCGTCTAAAACCGGCTTCATCACCGGACTATATGTCCCCTTCGTGCCCGTATTCCTAGCCATCGCGACGCGGCATCTGCCTACCAAACGCACCATATTCGGCATGGCTGCCGCGACGGTGGGATTGGCTCTGATTTCCTTGACGGAAAACCTAATGCTGGAGTGGGGCGACACGCTGGTGCTGTTATGCGCGGTCTCCTATGCCTTGCACATCATCACTGTCGGCGTATTCGCCCCGCGCATGAACACCACCGCGCTATCCGTCGGGCAGCTCGGCGCGGCGGCGTTGTTTTTCAGCATTGCCGCCTGTTTATGGGAATCACCCACCATGTTGCTGAGTGGCAACATAGGCGCGAACGTGTGGGGAGCTATTCTGTTCACCGCGGCGTTCGGCACCTCGTTCGCCTTCTTCGCCCAAACTACGGCGCAAAAGTTCACCTCCGCGACCCACACCGCGTTTATTTTCGCCACCGAGCCGGTCTTCGCCGCGTTCTTCGGTATCCTTCTACATGGAGACCCACTGACTCCGCGCATCATCACCGGCGGCGCGCTAATCATCGCGGGAATGATAATAGTCAGCTATCAGCAATCAGCGAGTAGCGAGTAGCCTTTGCGTGACTTACATAAATTAAGAATAATTTTACCGCAAAGGACGCGGAGAGCGCAGAGTTTTCAGGACAGGTTGCTGTTACGATACTAATATGAGCTTTGATGAACGCTAAGCTAACAAAAAGAATTTTTGCTTTTCTTTCTCCGCGTTCTCTGTGCCCTCTGCGGTTAATCATTAGAGTTGATATCGATTTGTTGCCGCGTAGCTAATGGAACGCAGATTTTCCTGATTTACCTGATTTACGCTGATTTTTATGTTTTTGATTGGCAAAGCCCGCGTCACATTTCCAAAATCTGCGAAAATCAGGCCAATCTGCGTTATCTGCGTTCGATTAATGGCGCGGTCAAATAAATCGATATAATGTCTATTACATAGTTTGTGTAATTCCTACTTTGGCTAGTATACATTGACTGCTAAAAGCCAATATGAAACCGATAATTATTTCTCTATCCCCAAATACCACCAACGCGGACGCGCGCCGCGCGTTATCATTACTGACCAAGCCCGCGCAGTGGCAGGTGGGCGCATCAGTCGCGGCAATTGAGCGCGCCGTAGCGGATTACCTCAACGCGGCGGAAGTGTGCAGCTTTGACAGCGGGCGTTCGGGACTGTACGCATTGCTCAAAGTCATGAGCATCGGCGCGGGGGATGAGGTGTTGTTGCAAGCGTATACTTGCGTCGTCGTGCCCAATCCGGTACTTTGGTGCGGCGCGCGCCCGGTCTACGTGGACATAGACGAAAATACGCTGAACATGGATGTGGATGATTTGGCACGCAAGATTACCCCGCGCAGTCGCGCCATCATCGTGCAGCACACCTTCGGCAATCCCGCGCCATTGGATGAGATAATGGAATTAGCGCGGCGGCACAACCTCGCGGTTATAGAGGATTGCGCCCACGCTCTCGGCGCGGAATATCACGGGCGCAAGTTGGGCACGTTCGGCGACGCGGCGTTTTTCAGCTTCGGGCGCGATAAAATCATTTCGGCAGTTTACGGCGGCGTCGCGATTGCCAATAATGCCGCATTGGGCGCAAAACTGCGCGATTTTCAGCGGCAGTTACCCTATCCATCGCGAAAATGGATTGCCCAACAGCTATGGCATCCCATCGCGTTCGAGTGGTTCATTTTGCCTACTTATTTCCTTAACGTGGGCAAGGTGTTGCTGGTTGCCATGCAGAAGTCAGGCATGTTATCGCTCGCGGTGTCGCACAAAGAACGACGTGGGGGGAAACCAGCGGTCATGCCCTCGCGATTGCCCAACGCGCTCGCTACACTGACGATGAGCCAGTGGGCGCGGCTGGAGGAGTATAACGCGCATCGCATAGAATTGGCGGAGTACTACGCCGCGCGGCTCGCGAACGTTCCCGATATACAACTACCGCGCTCGCTGCCCGATACTAAACCGATTTATTTGCGCTATACGATACAAACTTCGCGCGTCGCGGAGATGTTGGGGTGGCGTAAGACGCAGCGTATCCTATTGGGCAATTGGTACGACCGAGCGATTGTGCCGCGCGGCGTGGATTACGCGGCGATCTTGTACGACTCGCGCACCTGTCCCGTCGCGGAGCGCGCCGCGACGCGGTCGGTCAATCTACCGACGCATCATAAGGTCACGCTCGACGATGCGGCGCGAATTGTGGAGTTGATTCGTACAAATAGAATAAATTCACAATGATTTTACCGCAGAGGACGCGGAGAGCGCGGAGTTTTTCGGATAACCATTACCACTCAGCAAACACAAATTTCAATGAGCGACTGTGTGCTCTCTGCCGTCAGCCGTGACACGGTTTGAGCAAGGCTCATGTGCAATAAAAAAGCCTGATTTCTTTGAGAAATCAGGCTTTTTGTTTACACTGTCCAGCTTTAGTTTTTACAGTTCCGATTGTTCCAAAAGCGCGGGAACATGCTTGTCCCACCCGAGAGGCATGATGTGTACTCCCTGGCACATATCCTTCATCTCTCGAATCAATCGCGCGCCAATCTCGATGCTCTTATCGATGCGTTCTTTGCCCTTCTTGGTGTCCGCCATCTCTTTAATCAATGGTTCGGGCACCTGCACACCCGCGACGTTGGCGTTCATGTATTTCGCCATGCCTGCCGATTTCAGCAGCACGATGCCGAGCATGATGGGAACACCGAACGATTCCACTCTCTTCATAAACGTCTCAAACCGCTTGGGGTCGTAAACCGCCTGTGTCTGGAAGAATTCCGCGCCCGCGTTAATTTTCTTCTCCATCTTCATCAACTGCGGTTCCATCGGCTCAGCATCCGGTGTCACCACCGCGCCAAGTGCAAGTTTCGGGACACCTAGCAATTTCTCTCCTACCATATCGTGTCCTTCGCGCAACCCCACCGCGGCTTTCAGTAAACTCACCGAGTCTAAATCGAAGACCGGTTTCGCGCCGTGATGATCACCCAAGGTGATATAATCGCCGGTGAGGCAGAGGAAATTTTCAATACCCAGAACCGCCGCGCTCAATATATCCGACTGTAACGCAATGCGGTTGCGGTCGCGGCAAGTGAGCTGACAAATCGGCTCCATGTTCTTCTGTTTCAGCAAGTGACTCACTACGACCGGACCAAGGCGCATGACGGAGCTTTGCTGGTCGGTGACATTGATAAAACTAACCTTATCGCGAATTAACTCCGCGTCTTCAATCATCTCGTGAACGTCTATACCTTTAGGGGGACCGATCTCCGAACTAATGACGAACTTCCCCTCCGCAAACATCTCTACAATGTTCATAGTCTCTTCGCTCCTTATGCTCTGTTTCTATACAAGTTATTATTCTTCTCGTTTGGGGTTCGGGCGTCCTTCGTACCGTCGCCAAGTACCACCGGTAACCATGTTCCACCAACTACCGATAATGACGCCGAAAACGCGCGGCCATTCTTTAGTTATGGGAACGCCTTTACGGAACATAGTATCGAATAAACTATCATCTCCGAGACGACCTTCCAACATGTTATCCCACGCGGAAGTGCCATAGAGACTCCAGTCGGGGGCGCGTTCGAAGTGTTCAGTTAGTAGATCTACGCGTTCTAACTTTACTGTATTCTCCCACGCTTCGTCCCATACACACCTTTTCTCCGGGTCTACCTCACACATGCCTTTATTAGGACCTCCACAAGGCCCGTTACGCAAATCCTTAGGGCAGCGCATGGGGCAGACAAAACCAGTATGACTCAACACACAGTTACCACAAGACTGACAATCGAATATCCATTCTTTCATCTTGCGTTCCACGAAGTTGAAAGGTACGGTGAAAACGCGGTATTTAAACAAGGGCTTCATCGCTCTCTCTATTGGATGCATCAGTTATACCTCCTAGTATAAAAGTTTGTGCCTTTTTTTACAAAATATGCTTGGATATATCAGATATATCAAGCATATTTTTAGTTGAGGTATTTTATCACACTTATCATCTTTTGGCAATTACCCGAACGCGAGGTTCCACTTGCATCGTCGAAAATAGAGGCTCTTTGGAAATTCGTGTTGTGCTCGCTTTTCGTCCATCGCTCCCCGTATTGGATATGACAATTAACCATTACTACTATTCATACCGCGCAAATATCCGCCGATAGTCGGGGCTGCGCGTCAATAATTCCTCATGTATCCCCTGGTCTACTAATTCACCGCGTTGCAGGACGATGATGCGATCAGCCCAGCGGATTTGGCTAAGACGATGAGTGATGAGAAACGTAGTGCGCTCTCTGCTGATGCGCCGCATGGCACGTTGAATCTGGTCTTCGGTCGCGCTGTCAATCGCGCTGGTGCTGTCGTCCAAAATCAGAATCCGTGGATCGGTGAGAAAGGCGCGGGCGATGGCGATTCGCTGCCGCTGCCCCCCCGAAAGGGTCACGCCGCGCTCTCCCGCTTCAGTCTGGTAGCCCTCGCTGAAAGACAAGATGAACTCGTGCGCCTGCGCGGCGCGGGCAGCTTCTTTAATTTGCTCCGTTGTCGCGTCGGCGCACCCAAAGGCGATATTGTCGGCTACGCTACGTGAAAAGAGGAACACATCCTGCTCGATGGTCGAGATTTGTGAACGGAGCGACTCCAGACTCCAATCGCGCACATCTACACCATCCACCAAGACGCGCCCGTTATCCGCGTCGAAGATACGATTGATGAGCCGCGTGAGCGTAGACTTGCCGGAGCCGGTCTCTCCCACAATAGCGATAGTCTCGCCGGGCTGCGCGGTGAAGCTGATATCTCGCAGCACCGGCTCGCCCTTTTTGATAGAGCGGCAGTCGCCCTCTATACACGCGGGGGGATAATTAAAGGTGACATTCTCGAACACCACGCCCCCGCGCATCGGCTGCGCGTAGCCCGCTTCGTTTTCGTCCAATTCGGTCTCGGTGTTGAGCAATTCCAGAATGCGCTCCGCGCTGGCGATGCCCAGTTGTACCAGGTCGAAGCTAAAGAGCGAGATGAAGGTAGTGAACCGCAGCGCGTTGATCAAGCCCATGAACGAGATAGCGTTGCCCAACGTGATGTCGCCCGCACGCCAGAGTAGCAGCGCGTGTAGAAACGCGCCCGCGCGCGTGAACTCGAAAACCAACATCGGCAAATAGAACGCCTTGATTTCGCCCTGTCGCACGAAATGGTTGCGATACCGCCGCGCGTCGCGGACGAATTTCAGCCATTCCTGTTTCTCCTGTGCGTTCGCCTTGACTACTTCGATCCCTGCGATCGATTCCGCCAATCCCGCGTTCATTCTGCCGAACTGTTCGCGCATGTCAATGCTGACCGGATTGAGCCGCCGGTTATAGTCGTAGATAGTGATTAGAAAAAGAACCAAAAATAAGAAGGGGGCGAGCAGCAGTTTGGAGCTAATAACCGCGATTAGAATGATCGGGATGACCGCGGCGAGCATCGAGTCGGCGATCAACATGATGCCGGGATTGAACATCAAGTTAAGAGCGCGCACGTCATTAGTAGCACGCGCCATGATGTCGCCGATGCGCTGCCGTCCGTGAAAGGTCTGGCTCTTGCCCAGCAGGTTGACGTACAACTCCTCGCGGGCGTCGCGCTCGACGTTTTGCGCCAGAAACTCCATCGAGTAGTTGCGTAAAAGTCCGGATACGCCCTGCGCGATGGCCGTCCCAAAGGTTGTCAGCGCGAGCACCAGCAGCGCGGAGACGGACCACGCAGGAGAAGTGATGAGATCGAAAGCGCGCCCGATTAGTACCTGAATTTGACTATAGCAAAAATTCTCCAGTACCGAACAGGTGAACGTACCCACCGGAAAGAGTGGGTAACGAATGGCGTGGGACAAAATCCACTGCACGGGACCGGCGCGGTTATATTTATATTCGTTTTCTATGGTGAATTCGCGGTTGCTCAACGTGCTGAACCTCTAATTGGAAATAATGGCATCAGGACTTATGCAAATTCACAATAATTTACCGCCGAGGGCGCGGAGACTTCTCAAAGGAATAATTTTGCAACCAGCATACGTGCTCATACGTTATCATTTAGGGTCATATTTTTCAGATGGTACAAATTGCAGTCAAAACTCTGCGCTCGTAGTTTATCCCCGCACGGGGGCGTGCTCGGCGGTGAAAATACACCGAAGTTACGTAAGTCCTAAACATATAATTGTCACGACATCTTCACCGTGTTATCATATATCATTCTCGAAACGTTAATATTGCGGGGGTATAATATAAATGGATAGGCAAACCGGTAGTGGTGGAACTTAAGTGATGAGGGCTTATCGCTTAGATATGGATCACTACCGGAACGGACTTATAGACGCGAATTATACCCTTTATGATTGGATAGGGCAAGCGGCGCGATGGCACCCGCGCCGCGTGAAACAAAAATGCCGAGTTTTGGGTTCAAAACTCGGCATTTCACTTTTCTCCATATTTTTTTAACCACAAAGGGCACGAGCTGTTAACTTATTTCCAATAGGGCTTACGCAATACCGCACTATAATTAACCGCAGAGAGCGTCCCCGTCCGGGGATAAACGACGGACGCGGAGAGTATCGGGAGAGATTTTTTTATGCTCGTCATACCCAATCATAGGCGTGTATTAAAAGTCATATTCGCGGCGTGATAGAAACTTGTTCAGAAAACTCTGCGCTCTCCGCGTGCTCGGCGGTAAAAAAATATCCCGAAGTTACGTAAGTCCTATCCAAGTAATCAGCGCGCCCGTTTATATCTCCCCATCAACTCGCCTTGCGCGAGGATATGCCCTTCCATAGCCTCTAGCACCGCTTCTTTCTTCGCGCCGGGTGATAAATTCAACATGGTATCGAGCGCGTAGAGCTTGAAGTAGTAGCGGTGGGTACCGCCCGGAGGACAAGGTCCGCCGTAGCCGATTCTGCCAAAACTGCTGGTGCCCTGCACCGCGCCGTTCTCCAACTTCTCATTGGGAGGCACATTCTCAGGTAACCCGGACACGTCCGCGGGAATATCGTACATCACCCAATGTACCCACGTACCTACCGGCGCGTCGGGATCGTCGCTAATCAGTGCCAGACTTTTGGTGCCCTCTGGCGCGCCAGACCATGACAGCGGAGGCGAAATATCCTGCCCATCACATGTGTATTTTTTCGGGATCATTCCACCTTCGGTAAATGCCGCGCTCTCAACTTGAATTCTCATCTCTACACCTCCTTGTGTCTCCACTACTTGTTGGTTTTGACAGGAACAAAGCAAGAGTAACAAAAGTAACAAATAAGTCGATTTCATCTTCATACTACTCCGCCCCGCAATAGGGATTGCGCCCTATAAATATCACTTAGCGCGCAATCCCCGTTGCGTTCTTTTTACTTCCGATTTCTTTAGCTCATGGCAAAGTCAATATCATAGGCTCACCATCCATAACCGCGATGGTATGTTCAAAGTGCGCGGTAAGCGAACCGTCGGCTGATGCCGCTGTCCATTGATCTTCCAAAACGCGCGTCGCGGCGGTGCCGATCAACACCATAGGTTCCAACGCGATAGTCATACCCGGACGCAATCGCTTTCCGCGTCCGGGAGTGCCGAAGTTGGGTAGCTGCGGCGCCTCGTGCATCTGGCGTCCTACACCATGTCCGGTGTATTCTCGCGTCACGTAGTAACCGCGCGCCTCCACATAACGCTGAATCGCCGCGGAGACATCGCCCAGACGATAGCCAACACGCATGTGCGCGATGCCTTCATAGAGCGCCTCTTCTGTAATCTCCAACAGCAGCCGCGCCGTTTCAGATATCTCACCAACTCCCATGCTAAAAGCCGCGTCACCGACGAAACCCTCAAAAACCGTACCACAATCTATGGAGATAATATCTCCCTCATGCAATGTTCGTCTACTAGGAATGCCATGAACTAGTTCATCATTTATGCTCGCGTTTATGGTCGCCGGATAGGGGTAAGCACCGGGGTAGCCCTTGAACGCGGGTATGGCACCGTGGTCGCGAATGAACTGTTCTGCAGCTTCGTCTAACTCCGCGGTAGTGGTGCCCGGACGAATAAGTTCGCGCACGGTAGTCAGCGCTTTAGCGTTAATGCGTCCCGCTTCGCGCATAGCATCTAATTCCATCTTACTTTTAATAATTACTTTACGCCCTTGTTTTTTAGTCTTGGCCAGCATCGACGCGAGCCGAATCATTGTTCAAACTCCATAATTAGCTTAGATGATCTTCAATATCACAACCGAACTCGCGGTCCCCATCGAGTGTCCACGGACACACATAATCCTCCCCGTCATATCTATAGCTAGTCCACAGAACACCGTTTTCCTCCCAAGTATCTATGACGATGACTTCTATCACTTCTCCGGAATGAGTAACCTCGATTTTGTCTCCCTTTTGGGGAATTTTCATACACAACCATCTCCAATCGCGTTATATTCGCAATACGACGCGGTTCTTGATCGCTATTTCATTTGTGACCAACGCGAAATTCAAAAGAACCGTCAATCTATTTCGCCCCCATATCAAGCGACGCGCAACTCGAAGACATTACCCGCGCGCGGAGTAATAGAAATATTGCCCCAGTTGGCACTTAACACCAAACACCCGTTCTGCGGCCTGATGGTGAAGGTGCCGTAAGGAGCCTCTAACTCGATCCATACGCCTCTTTGTCCATCAGATTTTTGCCATTCGTCAACAGTAATATTTCCATCAGTAGTATCCAACTCTACACGTTTTATATCTTCTAAGTTTACGCCATCCGCCGTCTTTGAAGTTGCATCTTTGGTAACTTTAATCTTCATGTTTCAATCTCCTCCATCTTCATTGTCAAAAAAAGCACGCGGTTCATAAGTCCAATAAGTGACGTTTGAAAAAAGGATAACTATAATCATACAACACATATGGCAAACAGTCAACTTGCCCATGCCCAAATCCCCCACAGCGCGATCATCACTACCCCCGCGCCGAAACGCGCCGCAAATCCCCAGCCGCAACCTATCGCCATGTCTTTAGTGACCGCGAGCGATTTATCAACATCGCGGCGAGCCAGATACTCAGCCAAGAACAGTGCCCCCAGCGTAGCCGGAATTCCGACGAGGGGAGTGAAGACAATGCTACACACGATCCCCGCGATGAAAGCAAAGAGGATGGAGAACCATTTAGCTCCATGCTGCCGCGCCTTCCTGCCCATCAACAGGTTATCAGCCAATTCACCCATCACCGCCAACGCGGCGATGAGCACGAATAACAATAACCCTAAACTTCCAAATCCGGTTATAACTCCATACAGCAAAGCGAGTGTCCAGATGACAATCAACCCAGGGAAAATTGGAATGACTACGCCACACAGACTTATCAGCATTACTATCAATGTGATTAGCTCAATTAGTAACTCTAGTCGCGGTTCGACCATCTCTGTTCTTCCTCTTTTTTTAAGCATTATAACCTTACTATGCTTCAACGTCAAGTATAATTTGCCGCCGAGAGCACAGAGGACGCGGAGATTATTATGAGAGATTTTTTGGTGATGGTTATACACAGTCATAAGTGTGCATTAAAGGTCATGTTCGCGGCGCGATAAAAAATTACCCGCAAAGTTCTGCGCGCTCCGCGTCCTCAGCGGTGCGATTATTGTGAATCTGTGTAAGTCATATTCGCGTTAAACGACTTCGCGCTTTCGTGTTGCAATCTACCCCACCCTGTGCTAAAATTTCCTTCGTGAAACACCCATTAGACTTACTCGAACGCGGCATCATCGGCATCGGCGTTGCCTACGCGGTGCTGATTAGCGCCACGTTAGGATTGCACTATACCCCCGGACCGATTACGCGGCGCGGTATGCTTCTCACCTTGGGCATCGTCGCGGTCGCTTTGCTGGTTCTCGGCTACATCACGAGACGGCGTGTTTCCTTCTCCCCCCTCAGGGGGGAGTTAGTGGGGGGCTACATCATCCTCATCGCGCTCGCCGCGTTTCTCCGCTTCACCTACCTCGACTACGCCCAATTTCAGGGCGACGAGGGCAAAGTCATGCTCCGCGTCGGCGCGGCGATACGCGGCGACGATGAGACGCTCTTCTTTCACAAAAAAGGACCTGCCGAGATACTCCTCCCGATTATTCCCTATGTCCTGCGCGGCGAGATGAATGAATTCTGGGCGCGCGCCCCCTTCGCCTTCGCCAGCCTCGTTACCGTCATCGCCGTCTACGCGCTGGGACGCCGCATGTTCAACAACCGCGTCGGTTTCATCGCGGGACTGCTCACCGCGATAAATGGCTTCCTGATTGCCTTCGCGCGCATCGTGCAGTATCAAAGCATCTTGCTCCTGATGTTGACACTGGCGTTCTTTTGTTTCTACCGCTTTTATCAAGAAGCGCGCGCTGAGGTACGCGGTACAGCGGAGAGTACCGCGCATCTCAGCTTAGGCAGCCTCTTCTTAGGCGCGGGGTTATTAGCACACTATGACATCATCTTCATCACCCCCGCGATAGTCTATCTCGTATTGAGCCCACTAGGATTAAACTGGCGCGCTTACAGAAAACATCTGCTCCCCGCGCTGTGCGCGTTCGGCGTGTTCGCTGCTGTCACATTGCCCTTTTACGTCCCCTTCGTCATGCACCCCCACTTCGCGGAGACCTACGAATACCTATCGGCGCGGCGCGTGGGCGAGGGGCTGCTGCACAACAACCTCTGGGATTTGACGATAGTGAGCACCACGTACAATTCGACCTACTACGCGGCTTTTCTGGCACTGACAGGTATCGCGGTTTTGGTGTGGTGGCTGCGCCAGCGAACAGATGCAGGCGTATCCCTCCTATTGTGGTATTTCGTGCCTTTCGCGATTTTCACCTTCTTTATGACCAAGCCGGGCACGCACTACTACGTCAGTGCCCCCGCGTGGTCGCTCGCGGGCGCGTGGGTGATTGACCAAATATGGCGCGAAATCACCGCCAGATGGCATAAAGGCGGGCGCGCCGCGTTGGGACTACTGGGCATCGCTGCCTACGCGGTCTGCACCTACTACATCTACATGATTTTCGTGCAGCACGATCCAGAGTATATCCGCACTTATCCGCAGCACCGCGTACGCTGGTATTGGACGCCCTACGGCGACGAATACCTCTGCCGCGCCAATTTCGGTTTTCCCTATCAGGCGGGGTGGAAAGTAATCGGGCATCTGTACAAAACCGGCGTCTTGCAGGGAAGCTACTACAGCAACGAGAAATACGAGAATACGCAATGGTACACACAGGGCGCGCCTTACACCGAAGAAGGGCCGAAATACTATTTCATCGCGGCGCGCGTGGAAGGGGCGCGCTACGTCCCACTGGGCTGGGTACACGCCACCTACGCGCTAATCGGCGAAGTGCGCGTGAATGGCGCGCCAATGATTGAAATCTACGAGCGCGAACCCTGTGCGCGCTCTTACACCGTCTACGATTTCGAGGATTACCAGGCATATCACGACCGCTACACCGCGCCGCGCCATTGGAGCCAAGTCCCTATCCCCGAACATATCCCCATGACGCGCTTATCTCAAGTGACTAACTTCGGACACGAGGCGCAGTTACTGGGCTACCGCGTGGAGACGAACTCCTCCGACGCGGTGGCCGAGCCGAGCGAAACGATGCTGGTGCATCTCTATTGGCGCGCCTTGACACCCACAGATAAGGTTTACATAGTTTTCGTGCATCTGGAAGACGAGCGCATCTGGGGACAAAATGATAGCATCCCACTCTGCGGTACGCGCCCCATCAAAAGCTGGCAACCGGGCGAGATTATCGCCGACCGCTACGAAGTGCCCGTCGCCCCCGATACCCCCGCGGGCGAATATCCGCTGCAAGTCGGCATATACGAATGGCAGGGCGGCGAAAGGCTACAGGTCTTCGGTGAAAATGGCGCGGCGCGGGGCAATAGCGTCATTTTGAGGAGTATAACCGTTGCAGAATAATATTCATGATTTTCGCCGCGCCTATTTATCAAAGTTAGGTGGTTTTGTGACGAAGTCTCCCCTCACCCCCTGCCCCTCTCCCCAAAGGGGAGAGGGGAGTAAGTTCCCTCTCCCCTTTGGGGAGAGGGTTAGGGTGAGGGGAAAATACCCTACCCTAATAATCTTCCTCGCCGCCCTCCTCCCGCGCATCTTCGGACTAGCCGCATTTCTCACCTTCGACGAGCCGAAGTGGATGGACAGGTCAGCGGCATTCTTGACCGCGCTGCTGACAGGCAACTACGCCGCGACCTTCCAGACCGGACACCCCGGCGTGATAACGATGTGGCTCGGCTCCGCTGCCATCATCATTCGCTACTTGATGCGTAGCGGCGCGAGTTTACTCACTTTTGCTCAATCGTCCACCTTTTTCAGTGAAACGATGTCTGACCCGTTGCCTTTTTTTGTTGTAGCACGTTCGCTGTTGGCACTAACCGCCGCGGTCTGCATAGCAGGAATTTATCACCTTACAAGCAAGTTGTTTGACCGCGCCACCGCCTTCGTCGCGGCACTGCTCATCGCCCTATCTCCATTTTACATCGCGCACTCGCGCGTCCTGCACCTTGACGCGCTGATGACCTCGTTTATGACCCTGTCCACGCTGAGCTTGATAATCTATCTACAAAAAGGGAACTATCGCTCTACGCGGTCTGTTCTTCACTTGCTGTTCTCCGGCTGCACCTGTGGTCTGGCTATCCTCAGTAAATCGATCGCGCTGTTCTTATTCCCCTTCGCGGTGTTGATTGGCTTTGTACACTTTTTCCAAAGCGTTGATGATACAATTTCGCTGCCGCGCCGCGTTTTCGACACATTTCGCCGCACGCCGATGTTGCCGATTTTGACAACTTGGGGTTTGACAGCTACACTGACCTGCGGTGTGCTATTTCCCGCGTTATGGGTTGCACCGTTCGGCACAATCGCGCAGGTGTTGGGCACCGCCACCGAATACGCCGCGACGCCGCACGATAATTTCTTTCTGGGCGCGCCCGCAGATGACCCCGGAGCGCTGTTTTATCCCGTCAGTTTTTTATTGAGAACGACGCCAGTAACGCTACTGGGATTGGTGCTGCTTCTGGGCAAATATGTAAATCTGCAAATTCGCAAATGGGCAAATGGACAAATGGGCAAATGGACAAATCGGTATGCCGCGCTGGCTTATATTCTAATATACGCGGTCGCTTACACGATTTTCGTCTCCCTGAGCGCGAAGAAATTCGACCGCTACTACCTCCCCGTTTTTCCCATGTTGAACATCGCGGCGGCGGTGGGCTTGCTGCGGCTGCGCACTAAGGCGCGGGCGGGCGTCATGGCATTATTGAGCGTGGCGTTCTATTTGATAACCACAATGGTATATCACCCCTATTACCACAGTTACTACAATCCTCTCACAGGCGGCGCGCTCACCGCGCCCAAGCTCATTATGGTTGGCTGGGGCGAAGGGTTGGAAAAAGCCGCGCAGTATCTCAACACCAAAGAGGACGCGGCGCGCTTGCGCGTGGCATCGTGGAGCCTCGTCATGGCACCCTATTTCGAGGGGCAGACCTTCAAGCTCTTTCCGAGCTTTCCCTCCGACCTGATTCCCTGGATTGACACCGATTACGTTGTGTTCTACGTCAATCAGGTGCAGCGCGCACGCCCCGACCCGGTGGCAATGCGCTTTTTTCACCATCACGAACCGGAGTACACCGTGCGGCTAAAGGGGATGGATTACGCGTGGGTACACCGCGTCCCTGAGAACGCGCCTGCGTTGGCGTTGGATATACCACGCGATTTGGAAGTGGACTTCGCCGACCGTATCAAACTGTGGGGATATGACCTGCCGCGCCGCGTTTGCGCGGCGGGAGACGAGATAGCCCTCGCGTTTTACTGGCAGTCGCTGAGCAAGATGACGGAGAATTACAGTATATTGCTGCATCTGGTAGACCGCGAGGGTAACTTGCGGGCGCAGTATGACACTTGGCTCGATAGGGGGAATTTCCCGACTAGCGGCTGGGTGAAAAAAAAGGTCATGCTCGACCAGCACGACCTCGTCATTCCCGCGCATCTGCCCGCGGGACGCTATCGCTTGGTAGTTGGGTGGTATGACCCCGCGACTATGCGACGCTTGCCCCTGCGCGGCGCGGCGGGCGACACCTTAACTTTGGATTACATCACGATTAGCTCAGAGGAAAAAACGCTCGTCCCGCAGTATTCCCTCGACGCCGTTGTATTGGGAGATGAAATCGCGCTGGAGGGATACGACCTACAACCGCGTACCTGTGAGCAACGACACGCGCCCTGCACTTTGCATCTCACGCTGCATTGGCGCGCCCGGCGCGATGTCTCCGGCGATTACGTGGTGTTCACGCATCTGTTGGGGCAAGATGGGCAGGTGTGGGGGCAACAGGATAATAAACCCGACGGCGGTTTCTATCCCACGAATTTCTGGCGCGCGGGGGAGGTGATAACCGATAAATACGAAATAGCTGTGGACCCCACCGCGCCGCCCGGAGTATATCACCTCGAAGTGGGGATGTATTTGCCCGCTACGGGGGAGCGGGTGCCGGTGTTCCTTAATGGTGAACGCGTCGCGGGGGATAGAGTATTGTTGGAGCAGGGAATAAATAAAGAGCGATGAGCCGCGCTTCGCCCGCAAGAGATGGGCTGCACCCATTTTACATTGCGCGGCGCGATTAATTATGATATAATCTGCCAACACCTATACTTGCCGATTTACAAATTTGTGATTTGAACATCTGTTTCGAGGTGATGCTATGAGTTTTGGACAACCGAATTTTCTGTGGGGATTGTGGCTTATTCCGCTGTTGATAATATTTGACATCGTGACGACGCGATTCAAACGCCGCGCCTTAGAGCGCGTCGGTGATGCGAGGCTTATCGCCGCGTTGAGTGCGCGCACTAGTCGCGGTAAACAGCGCGTCAAAACCTGGCTGATTATCGCAGGGATATTTTTTGTCGTCATCGCCCTGGCGCGTCCGCAGTGGGGTACACACGTCGAGTTGGTACAGCAGCAGGGCATCGAAATCATGGTCGTGTTGGATACTTCGACCAGCATGATCGCGGAGGATATTCCGCCGAACCGTCTGGAGCGCGCGAAGCTAGAGATCGAAGAGCTAATTGACCGCCTCGCGGGAGTACAAATCGGGTTGGTCGTCTTTTCCGGCGCGAGCTTCGTACAGTTTCCGACCACGAGCGACGTGGACGCGGCGAAACTGTTCCTGCGCTCCGCGGAGGCAGGGATGGTCTCACAACCGGGCACCGCGATCGGCGATGCCATTCGCACCGCGATGCACTCTTTCAATACTAAAGAGCTAAAATACAAAACGATTATTCTGCTTACCGACGGCGAAGACCATGATACTGACCCTATCGGCGCGGCGCGAGCAGCGGCAGAAGAGGGAATCACGATCTTTCCGATTGGTTTCGGCTCCGCGCAAGGTGAGCCGATTCCGGTACACAATGAGCAGGGCGAGGTTATCGGGTTCAAGCAGGATAAAAATGGGCAGACGGTGCTGTCGCACCTGGACGAGCGAACGTTGCAGGAGATGGCGCGCATCACCGGCGGACAGTATTTTCGCGCCACCGCCAGCGGCGCGGAGATCGACGAGATTGCCCGCCGCTTGGAGGAACTTGACCGTAAGGAGTTGGAGGAGAAACTATTAGTGCAGCGCGTGGAGCGGTATCAGTTGCCCGTTGCGCTCGCGCTCGTCGCGCTGGTGGGGGATTTGCTGTTGACGGATAGGCGCGAAAATAGAGTTAGGACTTACGCAAGTTCAGAATAATTTCACCGCCGAGGACGCGGAGCGCGCAGATTTTTCTGGACAAGTTTCTATCGCGCCGTGAATATGACTTTTAATGAATATTAATGACCATGTATGCTCCTGGGTGTCTAAGTATTATGTACACCCTATGAAAGCGACTTAATTACGCCCTACATGGCTCTCAGCCCCCGTTCCTAGGGGCGTTAGGGTATAGGACGCGACTCTTGCCGCAGCCGCCCCCGCGACGGGGGCTTAGAGCAAAATTACGTAAATCAAACCTGTGAGGGGTTTGATCCGCGTGGTTTGTACTTTGAGAAAGTTATAACGCTTTGACAAATTCTATTCTATGTGCTAATATATGGAAGTGTGTATTCGACAAATAGAACGAGGGGGTAGTAGAGCGCGAGTATGGAACAAAAAGATAGCACGCGGTGGATAATAATAATTGCGTTAGTATTGGTAGCCTGTCTATGTGTGTACTGTTTCGCACTGAGTGGCGCGGGAATGTGGTATTTCACTAAGCAGCGCGCCACCGTTTCTGTCGCGTTAACCGCGACACTTGAACCTCCGAAACAAGTTACCGCGATTGTCGTCCCCGAACCTACAGAAGCCCCCCCGACCCCCAAGCCCGTTTTCCCCAAACGTATGGGCGAATCCCTGACGATATTTGGTGATCCTCCCTTGACACTCGACCCCGCGTTGATCGGTGATTTGGATTCTGCCGAATACGCGGTGAAGATTTACAGCGGGCTGGTTGCGCTCAACAAAGAATTGGAAGTCATTCCCGATATCGCTGAAGATTGGGATGTGAGTGATGATGGCACCGAATACACTTTCTACCTGCGCGACAACGTAGAATTCCACGATGGCACGCTCGTTACGGCGGAGGATTTCAAATATTCCCTGGAACGCGCTTGTGATCCCGCCACGGGGTCGTCAGTGGCAAGTTTATACTTGGGGGATATTGTGGGAGTGATGGACAAGCTTAACGGTGACGCGGAGGAAATAGACGGAGTAGAGGTCGTAGATGATTACACCTTGAGGATTACCATCGACGCGCCGAAGACCTACTTCCTCTCCAAGTTGACTTATTCTACCGCAGTAGTAGTGCATGAGGACAACGTAAGGCGCGGTGATTGGGAAGAGAACCCCATCGGTACGGGACCTTTCAAGCTGACCGAGTACAGCGATGATCGCATCGTCCTAGAGCGTAATGATGATTATTACCGCGATTTGCCCAAGCTGGATTCGGTAACTTATGTCCTGTTCGGTGGAATACCGATGGATATGTACGAGACGGGCGAAGTGGACGCGGTCACAATCGGCACGGCAAATGTCGAAAGGGTGTTAGATCCTAACAGTTCGCTACACCGCGATCTGCGAGTTGTGCCACAGTTGGATGTGTGGTATGTGGGATTCAATACCACGATGCCACCGTTCGATGACGTGAAAGTGCGCCAGGCATTCGCGTACGCGACCGATAAGCAGGCTATTGCCGATGTATTCTTCTTAAAGATGGTCACACCCGCGTGGGGGATCTTGCCGCCCGGAATGCCGGGGTACAATGAGGATTTGGAGGCGATGCCGTTCGATGTGGACAAGGCGCGCGAGTTGCTCGAAGAGTCGAGCTACGGTGGCGCGGAGGATTTACCACCGATTGTCTTCTCGGTAAGCGGGACGGGCGGGCCAAGCGCGTTCTCTCAGTTGTTGGCAGAGATGTACGCGGAGAATTTGGGGGTCGAAATAGAGATTCAGCAGACTGATTGGGGTACATTCCAGGAGGAACTGCACGACCGCGAATATCAGATGTATACTTTAGGCTGGATCGCGGACTATCCTGACCCACAGAACTTCTTGGATTTCCAGTTTCACAGCGATAGCGAGAATAATAATGGTGAGTACAGCAACCCTGAAGTAGACGAGCTTTTGGAAGAGGCGCGCGTTGAAACCGATTACTTCGACCGCATGGAACTGTATCAGGAAGCTGAAGAGATTATAGTGAACGACGCGGTGTGGGTCCCTGTTTATCATGAAGTGACCCATCTGCTAGTAAAACCTTATGTCCAAGACTTAGAGTTGACATCACAAGGATTATATTATTTGCATGATACGTATTTAGAGTCGGATTAGAGGAGGAACAGATGACAAGGCTGTTAGAGGTCGATGATCTCAGGGTGCAATTTCATACTCAAGATGGGCTTGTTAACGCGGTTAATGGGGTTAGTTTCTATCTTGATGAAGGAGACACTCTGGGAGTTGTAGGTGAGAGCGGTTGTGGCAAAAGTGTATCTACTATGTCGATGATCCGCTTGATTCCGCAACCCCCCGGCGATATCGCTGGTGGGCAAGTAATGTTTGAGGGGCGCGATTTGTTGAAGATAGATAACGACGAGATGCGCGACATTCGCGGCAACAAGATCGCGATAATATTCCAAGACCCTATGACTTCGTTAAATCCCGTCTTAACCATCAATCAGCAATTGAGCGAATCGCTGATGTTGCACATGGGAATGGACAAGGCTCAAGCGCGCCAGCGTAGCATAGAATTGTTGGAATTGGTTGGTATTCCCGAAGCCGCGGGTAGAATCGACAACTATCCCCATCAGTTCAGCGGGGGGATGCGCCAACGAGTGATGATCGCGATGGGGTTATCCTGTAATCCCCGCCTGCTCATCGCCGATGAGCCTACCACCGCGTTGGACGTGACGATTCAGGCACAGATCGTCGATTTGGTGAAAAAGCTGCGCGATGAGATCGGTATGGCGGTGATCTGGATTACTCACGACTTGGGCGTAGTCGCGGGGATGGTAGAGCGTATTCAGGTAATGTACGCGGGATTCATTGTGGAGACCGCGGACATTGAGGAGGTATTTGGGAATCCGAGCCACCCATATACGTTGGGATTGCTTGGTTCTATTCCGCGTCTGGACGCAGCTGGTGAACGTTTGACTCCTATCGAGGGCTTGCCCCCCGATTTAATTCAACTGCCCAAAGGCTGTCCCTTTGCCCCGCGCTGCGTTTATGTGTGCGATCGCTGTTTGGAAGAGAATCCACCATTGGAGCCAATCTCTCCCGGACATAAGATCGCTTGTTGGGTCGATGTACACGCGGCGTAGTGCTGCTCACTTGTATTGAATGGAGAATGAATGATGGCAAAAGATGAAAAATATCTGGTCACAGTAGATAAATTAAAGATGTATTTCCCGATTACACAGGGCATTGTCTTCCAAAAACATATCGGGGATATCAAGGCTGTAGATGGTATAAGTTTCAGTATTCGGCGCGGTGAAACGATGGGCTTAGTAGGAGAGAGCGGCAGCGGTAAATCCACGACTGGACGCGCCATGCTGCAACTTTACAAACCCACCGCGGGTGATGTATATTTTGAAGAACAAAACCTGTGTGAAGTGAAAGGCGAGGCGCTGCGCCAAATGCGGCGTAAAATGCAAATGATTTTTCAAGATCCCTACGCTTCTCTCAATCCGCGCATGACAGTAGGCGGTATCGTCAGCGAGCCGTTGGAAGTTCATAACATCATGCAGGGAAACGAGAAACGAGAGCGGGTCAAAGAGTTGTTGGAAATTGTGGGGTTAAATCCTTACTTTATCAACCGTTATCCCCACGAATTCTCCGGCGGGCAACGGCAACGTATCGGCGTTGCCCGCGCTTTGGCGGTCAATCCATCGTTTATCATTTGCGATGAGCCTATCTCCGCGCTGGATGTGTCTATTCAAGCACAGATAATGAACTTGTTAGAGGAACTACAAGAGGAATATAACCTGACCTATTTGTTCATCGCGCATGACCTTTCGGCGGTACGGCACATCTCCGACCGCGTGGCGGTAATGTATTTGGGTAAGATAATGGAACTGACCGACCGCGAGGAAATATACAAGAAACCATTGCATCCTTACACCAAAGCGTTGATGTCCGCGGTACCGATTCCTGATCCGCAGATAGAGAAGAAACGTAAGCGCATTATTTTGGAAGGTGATATTCCCAGCCCGGCGCATCCGCCCGCTGGTTGTAACTTTTCGACGCGGTGTCCTGTGGTTATGGACAAGTGTCATACGGAAGATCCGGAATTTGTAGATGTAGGTGGTGGGCACTGGGTTGCTTGTCACCGCGAGACAAGTAGATAGCTTCGTCAAGTAAAGTATTCTTGACGAAATAACTTCTAAATATTTTTTACAAGGAGGGTCACATAATGAGTAGAGATGAAATTCTTGCCAAGATAACAGAGGTTATCGTAGATACTCTGGGCACCGACGCGAGCGAAGTCGCGATGGAGACGCGGTTTCGAGAGGACTTAGAAGCCGACTCGCTGGATTTGGTTGAGTTGATTATGGCATTCGAGGAAGAGTTCGATGGTGAAATTCCCGACGATGACGCCCAACAATTAAAGACCGTGGGCGACGCGGTGAAGTATGTAGAAGAGAAGATGTAATAAATCTGCTGCGCGGTTTTACGAAGTGCAGAAGTTAAAGTGTAGATGAAGGCTGAGGGGTTCAATCCTTCAGCCTTTTTTCTCAGTAAGTTCATAAGCCAACCATAAAGAATACCAAGAACACTAAAGAATTTAATGAATACATATGAGCGCGTATACCAACTAATAAAACAGGACTTACGCAAACCGCGCTGGAATTTACCGCCGAGAACACAGAGAACGCGGAGATTCACGGGAAAGATTTTTTGTATCTGTCATACCCAGTCATAAATATTCATTAAAAGCCACGCTCGCGGCGCGATAGACAACTATCCAGAAAACTCTGCGCCCTCCGCGCCCTCGGCGGTAAAATTATTCTGAATTTGCGTAAGTCCTATAAAAATCATCTTAGTGTTTCTTTGTGCCCTTCGTGGTTGAAAATAATGCCTAAAATATTTATGCCTGTAGCAATTTTAACAGATAGCTGTGCCAGTATTCCTGCCGATTTAGCTAACAAACTGAATATAGAAATAGTCTCCTACTACGTTAGTCGCGGTACAGAAACTACGCAAGACCTGGAAGCTACCGCGCGAGCCAAAGTGTTAAAGTGGCTAGAGAACACGCCAGAATTTCCCAAGACAGCTACCCCCGGCCCCGGTGATTACCTTAACGCCTTCGCGCGCGTGGCCACGCGGGCGTCGGAACTTGTCACCCTTCACATGACCTCGATAGGTAGCGGCGCGTACCAATCCGCGATGATTGCTAAAGAGAGAGCGCAAGAGATTTTGCCCAAACTACGCATCGAAGTCGTGGATACGCGGCAAGTCGCTATGGCGCATGGTTGGCCAGTCATCGAAGCTGCCCGCGATGCCTTACGGGATAAACCGCTCGAATCTGTGGTTCAGACTGCCCGCGAGGTGGCAAAGTGTAGCACTATGTTGCAAACCGCTGACACACTAAAATATCTTTATGCTGGGGGGCGTGTCGGTCGCGCCAAGCACCTCGTCGGCACCCTCCTTAACATCAAACCGATAATCAGTATGCGAGATGGCGTTATCATCGCGCTGGGACAGGCGCGCGGTCGCAAAGGGGTGTATAAGAAGATTATAAACATCATGGAAGACAAAGTCGGCGCGGGGGGACGTATCAAGGTCGCCTTCACGCACTTCGCGGCGGCGATGGAGATAGAGAATTTTCGGGCTATGATAGAATCGCGATTCGATTGTGTTGAACTGCTTATGACCGAATTATCTCCTGCGCTAGGAATTCATTCCGGGCCGGGAACGGTTGGGGTATGTTTCTTTCCGGTCTAAACGAATGACGGGCACTTTATCATAAGTGCCCGTCATTTACCTTGTATTAAGAGGTACAAACCGTGTCAGTTTAGTACTTAATCACCGCGAAGACATCGTAATCTTTCAGCTTATCGCGCCCATTGAGGAAAGCGAGTTCTATCAGAAAGCCAACGCCCATAACTTCGCCCCTCAACTTCTCTACCAGATTAACCGTCGCTTTAGTGGTGCCTCCCGTCGCGAGGAGGTCATCTACTACCAATATCTGTTCGCCTGCCTGAATCGCGTCTTTATGAATCTCGATGGTATCTGTGCCATATTCCAATTCGTAGGTCTCGCTGACCGTCTCCGCAGGCAACTTGCCGGGTTTGCGAATGAGCACGAATCCCGCGTCGAGTTGGTACGCCAAGACCGCGCCGAAGATATAACCACGTGCTTCGACCGCGACGATTTTATCGATTTTTTTACCTTTGTAGTTCGCCGCGAGGGCGTCAACGGCCTCACGAAACGCGGCGGCATCTTTTAATAAAGTTGTAATATCCTTGAAGATGATGCCCTCTACGGGAAAATCGGGCACATCCCGAATCATTTGAGCTAAATCCATGCTCTCCTCCTAGTTATAGCTGTCAGCTTTTTATAATGACGTTCGGCACCGCGCCAAACATAGGAGAGATTGTAACAAAAAACGTATAAACGCGCAACTTATTTGAAAATTAGGCTCTTTGGGAATTTGCGGGGTCAGTTTAACGTACAGTTGATTTTTTGCCACTAATTGCACGAATTGTTCTTATTAGGCTCTACGCGGATTCGTGGGGTAGGGCAGGTTTCTTACCTGCCGTTTTCGCCGATGATAAAGAACGGCGGCTAAGAAAGCCGCCCTACGCGAGTATTTTAAGTCCCGCGCCCATACTTTTTACCCCACGAATCTGAGTTAACCCTCTAATTTTTGCTCATTCGCGTTAATTAGTGCAATTAGTGGCAGATTTTTGCTTGTAACCCCGCGAAGTCCTAAATAACCGAAATTTATAGGAGTATATCTCAATGGCAGAACCCGGAGTATTGTACTGCGCCAACCATCCCACTGAAGAAACCCTCTTACGTTGTAGCAAATGTAACAAACCGATATGCAAAAAATGCCAAGTCCGCACCCCCGTGGGCATAAAGTGCCGCGATTGCGCCGAGATTGTCAAATCGCCCATCTACACCGTCTCATGGCGCGATTATATACTGGCAGGATTTGTCGGATTGTTAGTCGCGACCTTCGCGGCTTTTGTGATGAATTTCATCGGCATGTTCTTGTCATTTTTCTTGGGCGCGGCGGTCGGCACGATGATTGCCGAAGTCATCAGCCGCGTCAGTGGCTATAAACGGGGGCGCGGTTTGCAAATCGTCGCGGTTGGGTGTATCATTTTGGGCATGCTAATTGTTAATCTGCCATTTATATGGTGGAGTGGTTACGCGTTATTTACGGGAAACGGAGCAGCCTTGTATCAGATATTCGCGAGCCTGAACTGGATTTATCTGATATTCGCGATTGGCGCCGCGATTGCGCGG
>CAZSIG010000007.1:0-23768 GCA_964606195.1 uncultured Anaerolineales bacterium | reverse complement strand
ACGCCGCGCCGCGCGTGAACGGTTGGTCGGTGATGTGACGGCGCGAATGCGCGAAACGTTGGATATAGACGCGGTGCTGAAAACAGTAGTTCGGGAGATCGGCGAGAGGCTAGAGATTCCAGAGGTTGAGGTGCGGATTGGAGAGGTATAACCGCGCCGCGGGGAAAATAACCACTGAAACAAGATGGAAAAGTCAGCAGATTAAGCGGATGGAGCGGATTTTTGGTTTGGTATGACCGCGTATGGATGTAAATGAGCGCGCTTTCATCAGCTAAATCCACTGAGAAAGCAAAAACGGCAGGTATGGAAACCTGCCCTACCCCAGAATGCCGCGTAGAGCCATTTTTTTCAGTATAGTCTGAGGATTATTTTTGATGAGTGTATTGCTTAGTGGTCAGAATCTGCAATTTATAATTTGGTTTTTCGTTCTGGTTGAGTTTATTCTGGCACTGTATATTTTATTGCTCAACGCGTGGCATACCGCTAATCGGCATGTGAGCGCGCTGTTAGCGTTGTTCGCTATCAGTAACTGGGCGTTGGGCATCATAGTCGGCGCGACGAGCGGGGCGAATGCTGTATGGGCTTTTTATGTCTTGGCGGCAACACTTCCTGCCATCGAGTTGGGGCGCTTGCTGGTCGCGGTGGTGTTATTGAAACCGCACTGGCGGCGCGGACGGTGGCGCGGGGTGTGGTGGATAGTATATGCGTTGTTATTATTGCCCGCTGTGCTCACTGTGGTGGACGCCGCGCTGGATACGCAGCTATGGTATACTGGCGTTATTCCAGATGTTTATGCCGGCGGCTACGTGTCATTATCTGAATATGCAGCCGGTAGTTTGTCCCTATATATCGGCGGGCTGAGTTTCGTTATCATACCGCTATTAAATATTATCTTCTTGGGTTATGTTGTCGTCGCGAGTAGGAAGCGGGCATCATTGCTCCGCGTAGTGGCGTTACTGCTGTTAGGGGCAGAGATCGTAGGGTTATCGGATTATTTTTGGATGCCGGAGCAACCTTATGCCCCCCTTTATCTACTTGGCGTGAATGTCATCTTCGCGGTCGTCTACGCCTACGCGGGCTTCAGGCAGATGGCTGTAGAGGGACGATTGCAACGGGGACGCCTGCAAACCAGATTGACTGTGCTCATGTTGGGAGTCACGGTGCCCCTCTCCGTCTTGATTGCTACTTTGGTGAGCGAGCGCGCCGGAGATTTAATTTCTCAGAACTCCATCGAGCGTCTAGGCGCGGCTAATCGAGCTTTGGCGTCTAACGTCTCTTTGTGGTTAGACTTGAACGCGAAGGCTTTACAGGAACTTGCGACCCTCTCTGATATTACCAGCATGGACGCAGAACTACAAAAACCGCTCCTGGAGAATATGGAGAGAACCTATCCTCACATATATTTGGTCAGCACTACAGATTTGAAGGGACTTAATGTAGCGCGGAGCGACGAATTACTACCGGAGAACTATAGAACTGAGTTCTGGCATATCGGGGGGCGGAATGGCGTGCCTGTCACCTTCGATGTTTTGAAGGATGAAACAACGGGACGCCCCGCGATGGTAATATCGGTGCCCATTAGAAAAAATGGAGGAAGTCTGACGGGGGTGGCGATGTTCGCCAGCACCTTGACCGATATGACACAGGAGGTGAAAGCCAGTAAAATTGGTGAAACCGGGTTTGCCTATATCGTTGATGCCCAAAACCGCGTCGTAGCTCATCCCGATCCGGAATTTATTCTTGAAGTACAAGACCTTGACCGGCATCCTCCGGTCTTTGCGCTGCGCGGCGGAAAACGCGGCATAGTTACATTTGAAGATGAGGCGGGACAGCTCTGGCGAGCTTATGTGGATGAATTGGATAACGGTTGGGGCATCATCGTTCAACAGCAGGAAAGTGAATTTTTGAGCGCGCTCGCACAGTTCAGACAGATAACTTGGATCGCGATGTTTATCGGTGCTGTATTGTTGGCTTCATTGACCTGGTTTGTCATTCGTCAGGCATTTCGTCCCATAGAACACTTGACCGAGACGGCTACTGCTATTGCCGCGGGGGATTTGGAACGCCGCGCGCGAGTTGAGGGAGAGGATGAGATTGGCGTCATGGCACAGGCATTTAATAGTATGACCGGGCGGCTGCGCGAACTGATCGGTGGACTGGAACAACGCATAGCCGAGCGCACGCACGATCTCGAGCAGCGATCTGTCTACCTGGAAGCCTCTGCGGAGGTAAGCCGCGCCGTTACTTCCGTCTTAGACCTAGAGCAGTTGATAAACCAGATGGTCGAACTTATAGCTAAACGCTTCGGCCTTGATCATGTGGGACTATTTTTGGTAGATGAAACTGGGCGGTGGGCGAGCTACCGCGCGGGGACAGGCGAAGCGGCGCGTGAAATGGTGGAAGAGGGCATCCGTTTAGAGGTTGGTGGTAATTCTATGGTGGGATGGAGTGTTGCTAACGCGGAATCGCGTGTTGCCCTAGATGTGACTGAGGAGGCGGTGCGCTATGTGGATCCACGGTGGCCTAATGTCGGCTCAGAAGCGGTGTTGCCGCTTCGCGCTCGTGGTCGGGTTATCGGCGCCCTTGATGTTCAGAGCGTACAGGTCGGTAAGTTCGATTCCGTTTTTACCTCCCTGCTGCAAACCATGGCTGACCAGGTAGCAGTGGCGATCGATAACGCGCAGTTGTTCACCGAGAGTCAGGAGGCGTTGGAGGCAGAGCGTCGCGCCTATGGAGAACTCAGTCGCTTGGCTTGGGTAGAGATGGCGCGGCGGCGAACTGATTGGGGATACCTGTATAGTCATGGTGATGTTTCCGCGGTAAAAGGTGGATGGCAGCCGGAGATGATTCGCGCGATGGAAACAGAGCAGGTTTCAAGAGAGCGTGATGACGCGAATGATTCTTCGGAGGGGGTATTGGCTATTCCTATAAAGCTGCGCGAACAAGTGATCGGCGCGTTGCAGTTTCGCAAGGGTGAGGAGGGTATGACCTGGACTACTGAGGAGATAGCGCTTTTGGAGACGTTGACCGAGCAGTTGAGTGTCGCGCTGGAGAGTGCGCGGCTCTATCAGGATACGCAAAGCCGCGCCGCGCGTGAGCAATTGGCGCGTGAGATTACGGATAAAATGCGCCGCGCCGCCGATGTTGATGCCCTGTTGCGAGTTGTAGTCGAGGAGACGAGCCGCGCTTTGGGCGTGTCTCAGGCATACGTCAGCCTGACATCGGAAACTGAGGCAGGGCGCGGTGATTAGGGTTTTCTCAAAGTAGCCGCAGGCTTTAGGCCTGCGCCACCCGCACTCGTGAAGGGTGCGCCTACAACGCTAAATTCGCATCGTGCGCGGCGGATACGCGACAATAAGAAAGTTTTAGCGCGGTGATACTCCTGATATTGAGGTTGAAACGAAATAGTCGAGGAAATATTCATGGTGGGGAATAAACCACAAAATTCCAAAGTAGCGCGAGAAATTCAGCTACATCAGAGGGGACACCTTCGAAACAGAATAACCCTAATCATCGTCGCGGTCTTGTTGCCGATATTGGGGATCTTTACCTGGCTCGATGTTCGTTGGCAACAGCGCGCTTTGGAGAATCTGCTGCTAGAAAAGGCAGAGACTATCGCTATTACCGGCGCGCAGACTGTTGGGCATTTGTTGGAGAGGGCTATCGATACGGGAGAGTTGACCAAAGCGCAGGTGTTTGATAAAGATTACGTCACGTTTTGGGAATTCGATCCAGCCGAGTATCCTGATTTTGAGGGTGATCCAAATTCGCTGACCAAATATCATACCGCGTATGATACTTATACCGATGAGCACTGGCAGGAACTACTTGATTCTTATCTAACCAGCGAGGAGATAGTTTTCGCCATTCCCGTGGATATAAACGGGTACTTGCCGACTCATAATACGCGGTGGTCATCTTGGGATGGTAGCCCGGCTACGGATCGCTCTAAGCGTATCTTCGACGATCCGGTGGGGATCAAGGCTGCCCAAAATACAGAACCTGTGTTACAACAGGTATACCCACGACCGGGGACGGGGGAGACCTTGTGGGACATATCAGCTCCGATTTATGTGAAAAGTAGGCATTGGGGCGCGTTTCGAGTAGGTATGGAGCTGACCAGAAACCAGGCGCGTGTGGTGGCTGCATTTTGGAGAATCGTTGGCGCGATGTTGGTCGTGGTGGTATTGACCAGCCTAGCGGCGTGGGGACTTGGATGGTATATAGCTAAACCTATCGTCCGCTTGGCTAGTGCCGCGGTCGAGTTAGCGCGCGGACGCTTGGATCAACAGATCACTATTCCCAATCTTGGAGAGATTACGGTTCTAGCGGAGGCGTTTAACGAGATGTCGCGGCAAGTTGGGGAGTTAATAGAAAATCTGGAGATGCGCGTCTCAGAACGCACCGACGAATTGAAGCGTAATGTTGAGCAGTTACAGGTGGCAAGCCGAGTAGCTCATGATGTGGCTATAGTGAAGAACCTCGATACGTTATTGGTACAGGTGGTTGATTTGATCAGTGAACGTTTTGGGTTTTACCACGCGGGAATATTCTTGATTGAGGAGTTTGGTGGGAGCCGTTGGGCAGTGTTTAAGGCAGCTTCTAGTGAGGGGGGAGCGAAAATGTTAGGGCGCGGGCACCGTCTTGAGGTTGGCGGTAAGAGTATGGTGGGTTATGTTACTCAAACTGGCAACATCAGAATAGCCTCAGATGTGGGAGTGGACGCGGTATATTTTGACAATCCAGATTTGCCTGATACTCATTCTGCCATTACGGTGCCTTTGCGGGTGCGCGATCAGGTTATCGGCGCGTTGGATGTGCAGAGCGAGGACGCTGCCGCTTTCGATCAGAGTGTTGCCAACGTGCTGCAAACGGTGGCGGATCAGATCGCGGTGGCGATCGATAACGCCCGCTTGCTCACTGAGGCGGAGGAGAGATTGCAAGAGATGGCTAATTTGCAGCGGCGACTCGTGGGTACTGCCTGGACGGATTATTTAACCGCTGAGGGGGCCAAGGCTTACGCGCGCGGTTTGACCATAGAGAAAGTGCTCCCCGCAGAGGCTGAACGCGCCTTAGACGAACGACGCATGATAACCGATCGAAATGTTTTGGCTGTGCCGATTATGCTCCAAGAGCAGCCCATCGGCGTAGTTGGATTCCGCAAACAATCGGAAAGTGAAACCGCGAGCGTGGAAACTATGACTGAGCAACAATGGACAGAGCAAGAGATCGCGCTGATAGAATCTGTGACGCAGCAGGTAGCTCTAGCTTTGGATAACCTGCGGTTGTTCGAGGAGACCCAGAGCCGCGCCAGGCGTGAACAACTGACGCGCGAGATCGCGGATAAGATGCGCCAGGCAGGTGATTTGGAGGCGTTGGTGCAGACCGCGATGCAGGAGTTGGCGCATGCGTTAAGCATTGAGCGCGTAGAAGTGCATTTGGAATCTCTTGAACGATGAGGTAAAGTGGTTCTACAGCTATTAATATTTGTGGGTAGTGAATGGTGAAGGTGGAGATGACAGAGGAAAGAGAACGTGACATGGCTACAGGCTCCGCACAGCAGCGCGGAGGAGTAAGACGGATATTGCTGATCTCGTTCTTGTTATTGACCATAATTCCGGTGATCATAATCAGCGCGGTGACTATTTGGAGACAATTTCTGAATAGCCGTGAGCAGATAATCAACCAGTTGGATTCAGTCGCGGCTTTAAAAGAGACTCAAATGGTCAACTGGGCTGATTCGCTGCGTACTGATTTATCATTAGTGTTTAATGATTTTCAAACTCAGTTCATTGCCAGCCGAATAGTGATCTCATATTACGATGAGTACTCTGCAATGCTTATGCTGCCGCGATTGTTGGAAACCATGAACGGGGCGATCGACATCGGTGGCAGATTTGAAGAAATCTTCCTTATGGATGATAAAGGAGTGGTTGTGTTATCGACTGACTCCGAGAACGAGGGCAAGATTTACGACACTCGCTTTTTCCGCGAAGGGCTAAAAGGGACATATGTGCAACCTCCTTTTTATTCGGCAGCGCACGATGAGATAGTTGTGGTTGCTTCGATTCCACTTTATGATGAGCAAGGGCAGGTGGTGGGCGTTTTGGCGGGTATTGCTAATCTGAATGTCCTAAATGCTATAACGCAACAAAGCGCGGGACTTGGCGAGACTGGAGAGACTTATCTGGTTGATTCCAACTACCTTATGCTAACTAAACCGCGTTTTGGGGAAGAAGAAACTGAGGGCGACATAGTAGTACAAACTACAGCAGCGACAGAAGCCTTGGCGGGAAGAGAGGACTCAGGATTATATCAAAACTACGCTGATCCTCCCGCGCTCGTTTTAGGGGTTTATCGGTGGATTCCAGAGCTGGAAGTCGCGTTGATTGCTGAGCAGGAGTGGTCTGAGGCTTTCTCCGCTACTTTTGGTAATGTTTTGTTTACCATAGGTATAGCAGGCATGTTGATGCTAGTTGTGATTATGGTAGCATTATCGGTTACCCGTAATATTACCGTCCCTCTGGTAAAGTTGACTGACACCGCCGCCCGCGTGGCTGCCGGGGATCTATCGCAGATTACAGGGATTAAACGCGATGATGAAATAGGAATTCTATCAGAGGCGTTTGACGCGATGACTATACGGTTGCGCGAACTATTTGGACAAATGGAGGAGCGCGTCGCAGAACGCACCGCGGAGCTGGAAAGACGTACCGAGCAAATGCAAATCGCTGCTGAGGTATCGCGTGCCGCGAGCGGTACTTTAAATATGCTGGTGTTGATGCAGCAGATTGTGGATATGATATGCGAGAGTTTTGATTTGTACTACGCGGGGATATTCTTGGTTGACGAAGGGCGCGAATACGCCTGGTTGCGGGCGGGTACGGGCGAGGCGGGGGAGATCATGTTAGCACAGCGGCATAAACTGGCGGTAGACGAAAGCTCGATGATCGGCTGGTGTGTCAAAAACGCCCAAGCTCGTATCGCGTTGGACGTGGGTGAGGAAGCGGTGAGGTTCAGTAATCCCTTATTACCTGACACCCGCTCGGAAATGGCTCTGCCGCTCATCGCGCGCGATGAGGTCATCGGCGCAATTACTATACAGAGCGATCAACCGAGTGCGTTTTCGAAAGCGGATATAACGATTTTGCAGAATATGGCAGATCAGATCGCCAACGCGATCGGCAATGCTCTCGCTTTTGAACGGGCGGAACAGGCATTGCAAGAGGCGCGGCGAATTCAGCGACGCTATATGACTACTGAATGGTCACAACTTTTGGCTTATGAGCCTAAACATGATTATGAATATACACCCTCTGATGTTGGGACTGATGTGAGTTTGGAGGAACAATTGAAGCTTGCAATCGCGGAGAAGCGGAATATCTCCTCAGAACAAGGTAGCCTCGCGTTGCCGATAGCGTTGTACGATCGGGTTATCGGTGCGGTGGGATTACAAAAAACAGGTGCATCGGTTGGGTGGAGCCAGGCGGAGTTAGCTCTGATAGAAGCTGTGGCTAATCAGATGTCATTGGCTTTAGAGAACTTGCAGCTATTTGAGAGCGCGCAACGTCGCGCCGCTCAGGAACGACAGGTGCGCGAGATCACTGAAAAGATGCGCGCCACTACAGATATGGAGAGTTTGTTGCGCACGACCGTGCAAGAGTTGGCGCGAACATTGGGAGTGACGCGAAGTTTCGTGCAGTTAAAAGTGGATGAGTCCACAGAACAAGAGAAAAACCACCCGACGGATTAAGAGTAGTGGTTAAATGGTAAATGATAGTTAAAATGATTACAATTTAACCACAAAGAACACGAAGAACACTAAGGGTATTCCTACTGTGAATGATGACTTTTGACCGCGTATGAAGATTATTGAAGAGAAAAAACTTAGTGCTCTTCGTGCCCTTAGTGGTTAAGTTATCGGATTGCTTTTTTGGGTGGTGTATGTCACGTAATAAACCATTATGCAAACTTTAGGTTTAAGAGAAAAACTAATCATCTCGATTATCGGTAGCGCGTTTTTAGTCTTGGCGCTCACTGGCTTCTTAACCAATATGGTAGCCAGGCGCGGCGTGGAAGATGAAGCGAAACAACGCGTGCAAAACCTCGTGCGCGCTGAGGTCAACCAAATGGATGCCTTTTTGCAGTCGACGGCGCGCATCGCGGTAGTGTTGGCGGACAGCGTGGCAGTAGATGTAAGAAACGATGAGGCGTTACTGCGGGCGCGTATAGGGAAGATCGTCGAGAAAAACCCGGAGATATATGGAGCTACGGTAGCGTTTGAACCATATAAATTTCACTCCGAATTGGAGTATTTCGCGCCATATTACTATCATGGAGAGACCGGAGTAGAGTATACTCAGCTTGGTACTAGGGGATATGCATCTTCGGAATGGTATACCGCGCCGCGAGATTCAGAAAAGCTGATTTGGACTTCGCCGCATGATAACGCAAGGATTGATGGAGTACGGGTAGCTACCGCGTCGTATCCGGTGATACGTGGGGGAGTTTTTATCGGCACCGCGATGATTGATGTCTCGTTGGATAGGTTGGGGCGCACAGTGCAACAACTACAGGTAGGAGGCTTCGGACGTGCTATGATGATCGACCAAAGGGGCAACATCATCGCGACGAGTGAATTTGAACAATTGCAGGGGCGAGAGGTTGCAGATTGGTTGGCAGAGATGGATAACATTACCTTGCAAGAATTGATGGGTGAGGTATTGGCTGGAGATGAGGGGCTTTCCGCGTTACCGTTGTTCTCTTTCGATACGGAAGCTCGGACTAGCCTACGCGATTGGTGGGCGGTATACATGCCGGTACCCTCTACCGAGTGGCGGATAGTAGTTTTTGTGGCGGCTGCGGAGATGATGAGCCCGGTGAGCCGCTTGGCGGTGATTATAGGTATAATATCCTTGTTAGCAATGGTAGTAATGGGGGGAATTGTTATTTTCATTTCTAACACCATTACCAAACCTTTGGAGACATTGCGCGAAGAGGCGTTGCTGATTGCACATGGTGATCTCTCGCGGCATATACCGGTGACGTCGCAGGATGAGATCGGCGCGGTGGGAGAGGCTTTTAACAGCATGGCGCGCGAGTTACAAAGTTTGGTGGAAAACTTGGAGAAGCGCGTCGCGCAGCGAACGAAGGAGCTTTCGCGCCGCGCTGATCAGTTGCAAGCTGTATCCGAAGTGTCTCAGGCGGTGAGCAGCATTTTAGATGTTGATGAACTATTGAACGCGGTGGTTGATTTGGCGCGGCAACAATTCGATTTGTACTACGTCGGTATCTTTCTAGTGGATGAGATGCAAGATTATGCGTGGTTGCGCGCCGGAACGGGGAACGCTGGTAAGCGCATGTTGGAGCAACGGCACAAGTTGAAAATCGGGGAGACTTCGATGATCGGGTGGTGTGTGCAACATGGAGAGGCGCGTATCGCGCTGGATGTGGGTGATGACGCGGTACGATTTAGTAATCCGTTGTTACCCCAAACTCGCTCTGAGATGGCATTGCCCTTGCGGGCGCGTGGTGATGAGATTATCGGCGCGATGACGGTACAGAGCACGCGCGAACGCGCCTTCGATCATGAGGACATCGTGATTTTGCAGACGATGGCGGATCAAGTGGCATCGGCGATCAGTAACGCGTGGCTCTATGCCCAAACCGAAGCGCAGTTAGATGAAATATCTAAGATTCATAAACGTTATCTCCGCGAGGAGTGGTCAGAGTTGGTGCCTAAATTGCCGATATCCGGTTTTGATTTAAGAGGGCAAGATATGCGTCCTTTGAAAGGCACTACGTTACCGGAATTGGCGGGGGTAACAGAGACAGTAGGGGCGCGAGTGATAGAGCTAGAGGAGCAAGAGGTGTTAGTGGCGCCCATCTTACTGCGCGGTCAGACCATTGGGGCGCTAGGGTTGCAAGGTGAAGTAGGGACGCGAAAATGGACGGAGGCGGAAATCGCGTTGGTTGATGCCGTCGTGCAGCAACTGGCTTTGACGATAGAGAATATTAAATTGTTGGAGGATACGCAACGCCGGGCGCGGCGCGAGCGAACGGTGAGCCAGATTGGCACTAAGCTGCGTGACACCACCGATTTAGAGGTGATTTTGCAAACCGCGGCTGATGAATTGGCACAAGCGTTGAATGTACCACGCTCTTTTATCCAGTTATGGACAGGTTCTGAGTTGACGGAGAGTTAGGCTTTCGCGGTTACAGGGCAAAGATAGGTGAAATGCAAATGGTGAGAACAGGTTCTAAATCAAAGAGAATGAGGTTTGGTGCTCGCGGAGGGTTGAGCCAGACTCTGTTGAGCGCGTTTATGTCCTTAACTGTGGTGGTCGTGATAATTTTGACCGGCGTCAGTATTTGGAATGGACGGCGCGTTGTCGAGAATCAGGTTGTCGCTCATTTCACGTCAGTTGCCGAGTTGAAGAAGATGCGCGTGGAGATATGGCTGGAAGAACGGCAAGCGTTCCTGCGCGCATCAGCGAACTCCCTGATCTTCGCTGACGCGGTAGCGTCTCTAATCGACTCCGAATCTGGCACATCTGAGTATAGACTGCACTTCGAGCGGTTACAGCAACATCTCAAAGGAGAATTGAATGTAGGACAACCATTTGTGGAGCTGTTCATCCTCAATAAACAAGGCAGAGTGGTCGTCAGCACAGAGAATCAAAATGTTAATAAATTGCATCCCCTCGACGCTTTTTTTATTCAAGGATTACTGAAACCGTATGTCGAAGCCCCGTTTTATGATCGCGTCGCGGGGGAGATGATCGTAGTATTGTCTCAGCCGATAGAGTATGAACAGCAAACAATAGGGGTGATCGTCGGGCGGTTGAAACTCACTGAACTGCAAGAGATAATGCAAGAACGCGCTGGTTTAGGAGAGACAGGAGAGACTTATCTGGTCAATAGGGATAGGATGATGGTTACCGCGTCGCGATTCAGTGGAGAGGTCGAAGATGAACGGCTAGATACGTTGGGTATAGAAAATGCTTTGGCGCGTTCGTCTGATTATGCCATGTATCGTAACTATCGCGGCGAACCTGTCGTGGGTGTGTATCGGTGGCTGCCTGACTTACAAGTGGCGTTGTTGGCGGAACGGGAGCAACGTGAGGCTTTTGCTGGAGTTCGCGGCATGATCATCTGGAATCTGGGCGTCGGCGCGGCGGTGGTAATCTTAGCAGCGATCGCTTCTGGGACTATAACCAGATTGATAGCAGAACCCATTACGCGGTTGACCAGTGCCGCGACTATGTTGGCGGATGGTTATCTGGAGCAGCGCGTGGAGATAGAACGTTCCGATGAAATTGGCACGTTGGCTCAGGCTTTCAATATGATGGCGGGGCAATTGGATGATCTCTTCAAAGGATTGGAGCAACGCGTCGAGATGCGCACGCGAGAATTGGCTGCCGCTAACAAGAAAATGGAACAGCAGATGGTGCAATTAGGTACAGCGGCACAGATTTCGCGAGCTGCTAGTAGTGTGTTGGATATTGACGAATTGCTGGCGCTGGTTGTCGATTTGGTGCGAAAACGGTTGGAACTCTATTACGTAGGTATCTTCTTACTGGATGCGGAAAATCGTTACGCTGTCTTACGCGCGGGTACAGGAGAGGCGGGTAGGACGATGCTGGAACGAGAGCATAAGTTAGAGGTGGGGGGGGAATCTATGATCGGTTCCTGTGTGGCAGATAAGGAAGCCCGAATCGCGTTGGATGTGGGACAAGAAGCGGTTCGTTTTGATAACCCTCTATTACCAGCGACGCGGTCTGAGTTGGCGTTGCCGCTTATCTCTCGCGGTCGCGCTATCGGCGCGATGACGGTACAAAGTACGAAAGAAGCCGCGTTTTCTGAGACAGACATCTCTGTTTTACAGACTATGGCGGATCAGGTGGCTAATGCTCTGGAGAACGCTCGATTGTACGAGGAGGCGCAAAGGCGAGTGAGTGAGGTAACCGCGTTGCACCAGCAATATCTTAAAGAGGCATGGGATGAATTTCTGCCCGCGCGCGAGACTACCGGTTACGAGCGCAGAGGGGATAGAAGGTTGCCGTTGGGGAATATTGTGCTTCCAGAGATTCGTGAAACGATCAAACAAAAAAGGACGCGCGCCCTGGCGAGTGACAACTATGCTGAGTTGGTTGCCCCGATCGCTTTGCGTGGTCAGGTTGTTGGTGCATTAGGAGTGCAGGACCCCGAAGGCGCGCGAGAGTGGACTGAGGATGATATCGCGTTGGTAGAATCTGTCTCCCTGCAGGCTGGTTTGGCGATAGAGAACGCGCGATTGTTCAACGAGGCACAAGAGAGCCTCCGCGAGGTTATGGAACTTAACAGACGGTTTATTGAGGAAGAGTGGGAGAAGTTTTTGCCAACTCAGCAGAAAAGGCACTATGAGTTTGGTTTTACCGGAGTTTCTGAATTGGATGAGGATCAGCCCATGTTTGAGGTGGATAGAGCACTCACGCAGGAGCAGATAGTTAGCGATGGTGGTACTGATGCCAAATCCGCGATTGTAGCCCCGATTGTCCTGCGTGGTCAGACGATTGGCGCGTTGGGTTTGCATGAGACGGAGAGGGCACGGGAATGGACAGAGGATGAGAAGGCGTTGATCGCGGCGGTTTCGGAGGAGATGGCGATAGCAGTTGAGAACGCGCGCCTCTTGGCTGAGACGCAGCGCCGCGCCATTGAATTACAAGAGATGGATAAGTTACGTTCGCAATTTTTGGCTAACATGTCGCACGAGTTGCGAACACCGCTGAACGCGATCATTGGCTTTTCCCGCGTCATTCTCAAAGGGATCGATGGCCCGCTTACAGAGTTTCAGGAAGCTGATTTAAACTCAATTTATAACAACGGTCAACACCTTTTGGGGTTGATCAACGATATTTTGGATATGTCGCGTATCGAAGCTGGAAAGATGGAGTTGGTCTTTGAACCGACCGATTTGAATCAGATTATCGATGGCGTGATGTCCACCGCGAAAGGTTTGGTCAAGGACAAACCGAATGTGGAGTTGCTTGAGGATATACAGGAAAACATTCCGATTATTCGCGCCGATAGAACGCGTATCCGTCAGGTTATCTTGAACTTCTTGTCCAACGCCGCGAAGTTTACAGAGGAGGGACATATTAAACTTAGCACCTGGACCGATGATGAGTTTGTGTATATCGGGGTCGAGGATACCGGTATAGGTATCGCGGAGGAGGATCAGGCTAAAGTCTTCGAGGAATTTCGTCAGGTCGATGGCTCATCGACGCGAAAAGCGGGTGGCACCGGGTTGGGAATGCCCATCAGCAAGCATTTTGTGGAGATGCACGGCGGCAGAATGTGGTTGGAGAGTGAACGCGGCAAAGGTTCGACTTTCTATTTCTGTCTTCCGCTAAGACAGAAGGTGGAGATAGACGATCCAGAACTCGCGGCAGTTGAGATAGACCCTGAGCGTAAATTGGTCTTGGCGGTTGAGGATGAGGCCGGCGTGGTAGCGATGTATCAGCGTTATCTGGAGAAGCATGACTATCAAGTTGTAGGCGTTGGAGAGGGAGAACGCGCCTTGCCATGGGCTAGAGAATTGATGCCCCGCGCCATCTTGCTAGACGTTGAACTCCCTGATAAAGATGGTTGGACTGTTTTAGAGGAAATGAAAAAAGCCCGCGAGACTCAACAGACGCCGATCATCGTCTGTACCGTTGTAGATGAGGAGGCGAAGGCGTTGAGTATGGGCGCGACGGGGTATTTAGCCAAGCCGATTTTAGAAGATGACTTGGTTGGGATTTTGGACAAGGCGCTTAATAAATTATAATACAGGTGAAATAGACAGGGGGCACGATATATATTTTGGGAGAAGTTCATCGTGAGAAATAAATTTTTCATAGAGTGTCCTAATTGTGGTTGGAGACAAGAGTATACTGAACCGCGTTTAACTTGCCCCGATTGTAATAGTGATTGGCTTGATGCGCGGTATGATTATGCCCGAGTACGGGAGATATGGGACGCGGAGTTAGCGCAACGCCCTTTCACTAGCATGTGGCGCTATCGAGAATTATTACCGTTGCTCGATGATGTGAACTTGGTTACTATGGGGGAGGGGGGCACTCCGCTAAACCGCGCCGTTAACCTGAGTATGATGTTGGGACGACCGCACATATTTGTCAAAGATGAACGTCAGGGACCTACGGGGTCGTTTAAGGACCGTCAAGCTTCATTGGCTATTTCGGTGATGAGGGAACAGGGGCTTACTGAGGGGGTGCTCGCGTCCACCGGCAATGTGGCGATCTCTTATTCAGCGTACTCTACCCTCGCGGGGATCAAGATGTGGACTTTTGTGACCAGCGCGGTACCCGCGGACAAGATGCGCGAGATGGCGATCTACGGTAGTGAAGTGGTTAAAGTCACTGCGACTTACGATCAGACTAAAGTGGTAGCGCAAGATTTCGCGGCGCGTAAAGGGCTTTATTATGACCGGGGCTTGAAAAATATAGCTGCCAAAGAGAGCATGAAGACTTTGGCTTTCGAGGTCGCGGAACAACTGGCGCGAATTTATGGTCCTGCAGAGAATACCCCCTGGCGCGCTCCTGATTGGTACATTCAATCGGTCAGCGGCGCGTTAGGCCCCGTTGGGGTTTGGAAGGGGTTCGAGGAACTGAAGGCTATGGGCTTAGTGGACAAAATGCCCAAACTCGCGCACATTCAAGCTGAGGGATGCGCGCCCATAGTCCGTTCTTTTCGTAAAGGTTTGGCGGAGCCGGAGCCGGTTCTACATCCCAACACCTTGATAACCACGGTGGCTACGGGGAAACCGGGCGCGGCATATTCGTTTTTGCGGAAAGTCGCGCTGGAGCATGGCGGCGCGTTCGAGATGGTCAGTGATTCTGAGGCGTTTCGTGCTATGCACGTTATGGCGAAAATGGATGGAATTTCGATGGAGCCGGCTGCCGGGATCGCCTTCGCTGGTTTGTTTAAGTTGGTATCACAAGGTATAATTAAGCCTGATGATGTAGTAGTGGTCAACTGTTCAGGTCACACCTTCCCGGTGGAGAAGTTTTTACTGGGCGATGACTGGACTCACGATATAGAGGTGGAAGAACAGGAACCCGATGCCGCGCTTTTGCCCACTGAGCAGGGCTTGTTGTCATCGGTGGAAAAACTGGATAGGCGCGTTCATCGAATTGCCATTTTAGAGGATTCACCAGACGCCGCGTTGTTATTGCGCCGCGTGTTACAGGCGCATGGCGATTATCAAATTGATGAAGCGCAAAATGGTAGACAGGGATTGGAAATGATGCGCCAGAATCCTCCGGATTTGATATTATTGGATTTGATGATGCCGGAGATGGATGGCTTTCAAGTGCTTGAGGCTCTGAAGGACGATGAACATCTCAAAAATGTGCCGGTTATAGTTGTGACCGCGAAGGAGTTAACCGCGCACGAACGCCAGCGGTTGGAAGGTCAGGCTAAACTTTTTCAAAAAGGGGCTTTCTTGAGCGATGAATTATCTGACAATATCGGCGCGGTATTAGATTGAAGGAAGTGGCGCGGAGTTTTGCGGACGGATTACATTATTGGTTTTCGGGCATTGTGTAACGTATTATGGCTAGGATTTTAGTTGTAGATGATGACGCTAGTATAGTCAACTTGTGCCAAAAGGTGTTGCAGTCGGCGGGATACGATGTGACTCCGGCTTATAACGGCACGGGGGGGTTAGACGCGCTCGCTCATAAGACATTTGACTTGGTATTGTTGGATGTCAACATGCCGGATGTCAATGGCATTGAGGTATTGCAGCGAGTGCGTGAGATGAACCCACACCTTGCTGTAGTGATCATCACCGGTGTCGCGACGCGGGATGTGGCGCTCTCTGCGCTACACTCCGGCGCGCAGGATTTCTTGATGAAGCCGTTTTCCATTCAGGACTTGAAATCTACGGTGCATGATGTGCTAGAAAAGCAGCAGATGCGGCGCGAGCATTTTCAATTGCGTTCTCGTCTACCAATTTTGAAATTAAACGAGGCGTTGCTTTCAGGCGCGAGTTTGGAAGATGCCTATGAGATTGCTCTGAACATCGTGGTGGATGAGACGCGAGCTACTCGGACAATCTTGTTTATCTATGAGAACAAGACCCTGACCGCAGCAGCGGGACGCGGGGTCCCGCAGTCCGATTTGAAAAACTTGAAACTTGTCTTGTCTGAAGATGAGGTTCAGGAGCTTTTGAGCGATAAGAGAACCATACCGTTGGATGGGGCGGCGTGGAGCGTGCCGATCGAGAATCTGTTTCCTAAACTTCGCGCCTATCATCCTTTAGCGACAAGCTCTGAATTGACCGGGTTGTTGTGTGTGGATCAGTTGGAATTATCGCGCGGTGAAGAAGAGCTGTTGAGTATCATGACAGGGCAACTCGCCGGGGCGATCGAGCGGGCGAAGCTATTTCGCGACGCGATGCGGCATATCAACGAACTCAGCACTTTGACGGAGATCGGTCCATTTCTAAGTACAGTGCTCGACCCCGCGGAGTTATTACCAGCGATATATCAGCAGGTTGCGCGCGTTATGGACGTGACAAACTTCTATATCGCGCTATATGATGAAGATACCAAAAGAATCGATTTCCCCATTTGCCGCGTAGATGGTGAACCAGTTAAAGAATCTTCTCGTCTTCTGGGCGAAGGTACCAAGACCGATTATGTCATTCGCACGAGCGAGCCATTTTTATCTTCTTGGGATACTCATAACTTGACGCCGGTCAAGGAGTTGCTGTCTACTGATAAGGTACCGAAGTCGTTTTTGGGCGTGCCAGTGCTCATCGGTAATCGCGTTCTGGGAATGATGGCGGTACAGGACTTTGAGCGGGATGATGCCTACGATGATACTTTATTAGGACAATTTATCACTGTTGCGGCACAAGCCGCGGTGGCGATACAGAACGCCCGCCTGTTCGAGGAATCGCAGCGGCGCAAGATGCAGTTGACAACCGCCGCGGAGATATCCAAAGCCGCGACTTCTATTTTGGATGTTAGTGAATTGTTATCTAATACGGTGAACTTGCTTCGCGAGCGCTTTAAGTTGTACTATGTAGCAATCTTTTTGGTAGAACGCGCCGAAAATGTGGCTGTGTTGCGTGCTGCTACGGGAGAAGCTGGGAATCGTATGCTGGAGCAGGGATATAAAGAGGACATAACGGCAGTCTCCTTTATCGGATGGTGTATCATTAATCGGCAACCGCGTATCTTGTTAGATGTAGGCGAAGACGCGGTTGTCTTTGAAGATGAGTTGTTGCCAGAAAAAAGGTCGGAGATGGTTATGCCGCTGATCTCGCGAGGTCAGGTGATTGGCGCGATGAGCGTCCAAAGTGATGTGGTCGCCGCGTTCTCCGATGAGGATGTCGTTATTTTCCAGACTGTGGCGGATCAGTTGGCGAACGCGGTGGTAAACGCGCGATTGTACGAGAGTGAGCAAAATCGGCGCCGATGGTCAGAAACTTTGCGCGACGCTGGTCGTGTGCTTAGCAGCACTCTGGAGCTTCAGGAGGTCTTGTCTCATATTTTAGATCAATTGGCTGTGATTATCCCTTATGCCCGCGCCGCGGTTATGTTACAGTCTGATTCGCATCAAATGCACATGATGGCGGCACGCGGTTTTCCCGATGAAGAACGCGCGTTGCAGACGGAAGTTCCGATTCATGAAAATGACGTTTTTCAGCAACTGAAAGAGAGTGAGCGCCCGCTGGTTGTTGACGATGTAACTAAAACTGATTGGCAACAATTAGATTGGTTGCCTTTGCATCGTTCCTGGATGGGGGTGCCGCTAATCGCGCGCGATAGGGTTTTCGGCATGATCTCGCTGACGCGCGAGGAACCTAATACGTTCGCTGAAGAAGAGACGCAAGTGGTCTCAACTTTTGCTAACCAGTCGGCAATCGCCCTTGAAAATGCGCGATTGTACGCAGAGATCACCCAGTTGAATCTCCATCTGGAAGATAAGGTGCGCGAACGTACCGATGAGTTGGAGCGCGCGTATCGCAACTTGCAGCAGTTGGATCAAGCTAAGTCGGACTTCATCAATATCGCCGCGCATGAACTGCGTACTCCTTTGACGATGGTACTAGGCTATGCCGACATGATACTGCAAGAAGAGACAGTTCGAGAGACACCTTTCGTCAGCAGCGCGGCGACACAGATATCTAAAGGGGCGACGCGCCTTAATGACATTATCAGTAATATGCTAGATGTATCGAAGATCGATAGTGGGGTTCTGGCGTTACACCCGAATGAGATTGTCATCTCAAATATGTTGCGCGGGGTGGTGGATGAGTTCGAAAAAGTGTTGGTAGAGCGCGATTTGAATTTGAAGATGGCAGATTTGGAAGACTTGCCATTGATTACCGGAGATGAGAAGTATTTATACAAGGCTTTTTATCATCTGGTCATTAACGCGGTCAAATATACTCCTGATGGAGGAAGTATCTCTATTTCGGGGAGTTTGATCCCTGAAGAAGAGACCGAAGTTGAACATGGCTGGGTAGAGATAGTAGTGGAAGACACTGGAATTGGCATTGACGCGGAGCATCAAGAGGTGATATTCAATAAGTTCTATCGCACAGGGGACCAAGCTTTGCACTCGACTGGTAAAACGAAGTTCAAAGGCGCGGGACCTGGATTAGGATTGTTTATTGCCAAGGGGGTTATTGAGGCTCATAATGGTCAGATATGGGTGGAGAGTGACGAGTGTAATGAGGAAATGTGCCCCGGTAGTAAATTCTTTGTGCGGTTGCCCGCAGTCAAATCTGAAGTAAAAGATGACGTTGATGATTCACTGGCGGCTATGTTAAGGAAGGCGCTGGCGGACGCGTAGTTGCCCGGCGAGGTTTAATTCGCGGTGGCTATGTGCAACGTTATAAGAGGTTCAGTATTCGTTTTGATCTATGTTGGGCTGGCGCGTGAAATTTTAGCTAGCCCAATTTTTTATTATAGGGTATTTGTGATAATATCTATTGATTGCAGAATCGCGGCGTTGCTGAGCTGTGGGTAGTTAGATGATTATTTCTCAATAGGATGGTTTTATATTTAGCAGTATGATAGATAGGAACTGGCGAATCAGATTAAATCCGCGTAGCAGTTTGCGTCAAACCTTGTTAGGCGCGTTTATAACCTTGACCGTTTTGGCTGTGTTGGTAGCAACCAGCATCAGTATTTGGAATAGCCGGCGAACTATTCAGCGGCAGGTGGTTGCTCATTTGACCTCTGTCGCGGTTTTGAAAAAGACGCGAGTGGAGACGTGGCTAGAAGAGCGTCAGCAATTTCTAGGTGTCACCTCTTCTACTGGTACGTTCGCTAGGGACGTTATGCTTCTCTCCGACTCAGATCCTGGGACAGAGGAGTATGACCGCGCCTTTAAGGAATTGCAAAATCGCCTTATTTTGGAGTTGGGAGTGGGGCGCCCGTTTGTGGAATTGTTCGTAGTTGATTGGCGCGGCAGAGTCATTGTCAGTACAGATGATGAGAGTGTGGGTAACTCCCACACCTTCGAGGCTTACTTTCGCGAGGGTATGCAGGCTCCTTTTGTCCAATCGCCGGTTTATGATTCTTCCATCGAAGATACGGTGATTATTCTAGCCCATCCTATCGTCTATGATGGAGAAGAGATGAAGGCGCTTTTGTCTCAGCCTGTTACCTATGACGAGCGAGATGTAGGAGTGTTGGTTGGGCGACTTAACCTGGCGCGGCTGCAGGTGGTGATGGAAGAACGCGCCGGACTAGGCGAAACCGGAGAGACCTATCTAGTTAGTAAGGATAAAAAGACCCTCACTCCGTTACGGTTTACTGGGGCTAATGCAGAGGAGCAACTTGACACCGAGGGGATAGAAGCCGCGTTAGCTCAGGCATCTGACTCCAACTATGCGCTGTACAAGAATTATCGCGGGGAACCTGTAGTGGGGGTGTATTTATGGGTGCCTAAATTACAGGTCGCGTTGCTCGCTGAACAGGAGGAAAGCGAGGCTTTTATCGGTATTCAGCGCATGATAGTGTTCAATTTGGGTGTGGGGGCTTTGGTGGTGATACTCTCTGCTCTCGCAGCGGTAGTAATTACCCAGTTGATAACAGAACCAATTGCCCAGTTGACGACCGCCGCGACCATGCTGGCGAATGGCGATCTGGATCAGCGGGTGAAGTTGAAACGCGAAGATGAGATCGGAGTGTTAGCCCGCGCCTTCAACAAGATGGCGCTACAGTTGAGCGATCTAGTCAGAGGGTTAGAGCAGCGGGTTGAGCAGCGCACTCAGGCATTGGCTACCGCGTACCAGCGGGTAGAGCGGCAGATGGTGCAACTGACTACTGCAGCGCGAATATCGCGCGCCGCTACCAGTGTGCTGGATGTAGACGAATTGCTAACTTCCGTTGTAGAACTGGTACGTTCGCGATTGAAATTCTACTACGTTGGAATATTTTTGGTAGACGACGATTTCCGTTACGCGGTTTTGCGCGCCGGTACTGGACACGCGGGTGAGATTATGGTAGATAGGGGGCACAAGCTGGAAATTGGGGGACAGTCTATGGTTGGCGCCTGCATCGCGAGCGAAGAGGCGAAGATCGCTTTGGATGTGGGGAAAGAGGCAGTGAGATTCAATAATCCATTGTTGCCCGATACGCGTTCGGAATTGGCGTTGCCTCTTGCCTCGCGCGGTCAGATCGTTGGCGCGATGACAGTACAAAGTGTAGAGGAAGCCGCGTTTTCCAAAGACGATATTTCTATTTTGCAACTCATGGCGGACCAGTTGGCTAACTCGATTATCAACGCCCTGTTGTACAAATCAGAACAAAAACGGCGCCATTGGTCGGATACTCTACGCGAGGTCAGCCGGTTGATTGGCAGCACTTTAGAGCTTCAGGAGGTCTTATCGCGAATTTTGGATCAGTTGGCAATTATTGTGCCTTATGATCGCGCCGCGGTTATATTGCAAACCGACGAGCGGCAAATGAAAATGATGGCAGTGCGCGGTTTTCCCGATGAGCAGGGCGCGTTGGAAGCGGAAATTCCGATTCACGTCAACGATATTTTTGAACAACTCAAACAGACGGAGCATCCTTTGGTGATCCCCGATGTACGGAAAGCGAAATGGTATCAGATCGATTGGTTGCCCTTACATCGTTCATGGATGGGGGTGCCGCTGATCGCGCGGGATCGCGTGTTCGGTATGATCTCGCTGACGCGTAAGGAGGCAGATGCCTTCGAGCCTGATGAAGCAGCGGTGGTCTCTACATTCGCGGGACAATCAGCTATCGCGTTGGAAAATGCTAGGTTGTACGAACAAGTCAAAGGGTTCAGCGAGCAGTTGGAGGAAATGGTCAAGCAGCGCACTGAAGAATTGAACGAGGCTTATCACAGCCTAGGTTTGCTGGAGAAGGCCAAATCAAAGTTTATCAATGTCGCCGCGCATGAGTTACGCACGCCCTTGACTGTAATCCAGGGATTCACGCAAATATTGCTCGATCATCCGGTGTTGAGAGATGTAGCTGAGGCGAAAAAATCCTTGACCGGTATTATAAGAGGGACAGAACGTCTTCACGCGATTAGCAACAGCATGATCGACATGGTCAGGATTGATAGTCAGGCGATGGATATGGATAAGGAGAGCGTGGCCATTAGCGATGTCATCGAGCGTACTACAGTTCAGTTTTCTGATGCGCTACGGCGGCGCAACTTGACATTAACTATGCATGACTTGAAGCAGCTACCTCAAGTTCGCGCCAATCATTATCTACTTTCTAAGGTTTTCTATAATTTAATTGTCAATGCGATCAAGTATACTCCTGATGGTGGCGCGATTACGATAAGTGGCCAAAAGATCATCGATGAAAGTGGACGGGTTGAGGTTGAGATAGTTGTCGCCGACACTGGAATAGGTATCGATCCGGAGCATCACGAGATGATTTTTGAGAAGTTTTATCAAGTTGGAGATGACGCGTTTCATTCATCCGGTCAGACTAAGTTCAAGGCGGGGGGCACCGCGTTGGGATTGGCACTGGCCAAGAGTATCATCGCGGCGCATGATGGGCAGATTTGGGTGGAGAGTTCGGGGTGCGATGAGGAAAGTTGTCCGGGAAGCAAATTTTTCGTGCGGTTGCCCGCGGTGAATTCGGGGTAGTTAGAAACAAGAAGTTATTTTACGGATTGAAAATGCTTAATTATCTGCGTTCTACCATTAGCTTGGTCTCTAATCTCAAGAAATATCTTGAACATTTACAAGATTTGGGATATAGGGCTATGAAGCTACGGATTAGCGATCAGTATTTGTTTGGGGTGATAGTGATCTTGTTATACGCGGTTTGCGATGGCTTCTCTCCGATTTTCGGCAAACTCGCTTATCGGGCGCAAGTTACGCCGTTCACTCTCGCCGCGGCGCGTACGGTCATCGCCGCGGGGTGTTTATGGCTTTTCTACCTGCTGGTCTGGCGCGATTTGATACGCATCGGCTGGCGTAGTTTTCTAGGATGCATAGTTATGGGGGCGACCAATGGTATTGGGTCGCTTTTGTTTTATTCTGGACTTGTTTACATTGACGCCTCATTGGCACAGTTTCTATTCTGTTTGTATCCAATCTGGGTATTCATTTTCCTCAGCGCCGCGGGGCATGAGGTGTCGCGCGCGACGATGATCCAGTTGGGTTTGGCGTTAGTTGGCATCTTTTTGCTGACTTACGTCGGCGCTAACAAAGAGCCTATTTGGTTGGGCATTATGCTGGCGATAGGGGGGGGAGCTTGTTTCGGTTGGCATTTAGTATTGGGGCAATGGACATTGGCGGATCTCGATTCGCGCACCGTTGCTTTATACGTCTTGACCGCGATGGCGGCAACCGTAGTGATCGCGCGGCTATTGGTAAATATGCCTCTAGAACCGATTAGTCGAGATGGTTGGATCGCGATCATTCTCCTGGCTTTGATCTCTACCGCGCTCTCTAGGTTGTTAATGTTTAGCGGTTTACGATTGTTAGGTGGTGTACAGACTTCTATCGTAAGTGTCGCGACGTTGGGAGTGACTTTGGTGATGGCGTTTTTATTGTTGGGAGAGCGATTGACCCTTGTGCAATGGGTAGGAGGTTTTTTGGTGATACTCAACGCGGTATTGATTGGGCGTACTGGCACGCTGGAGGTGACTTGGGAGGAGTTGTTACGTGATGGTCGCTGGCGCGAATTGGCGGAAGAACAGCAGGAGAAATGAGTAAGTTTCAAACTACCGAAAAGCAAAAGCCGGAATGCAATTCAATACATTCCGGCATTAAATGTCAGTAACAACTCAAGGACGTCGCGTTCACGGAATCAACTGAATGTCGCGCTGTTTACAGCGTTGGCGTATATCCTCCTCAGAGCCGACCGCGACGAATACCCCACTAACCTGCTTGGCGGGATTTCGCAACCGCACGAGTTCTACCTTGTCGGCAAAGTTCTCCACATCATCTGTATCTGGCGCGCTTTTGACCTCGAAAACCAGTAGCTCACCATCTTGCGCGACCAAGTCCACTTCTTTCTCTTTGCCCGCTTTGAATACCAACCCCTCAGGATCGCTGATTTTTTGGCGTAGCTTAACATTTTCTGGCGCGATTTCAGGTCGTTGTAATCCCAACCGCAACGCGCCAGCCACGATCTTTTCCAGGTTACGCCCCGCGCGAGTTTGTAATCGTCCCGCGATTAACTCTACCCAATCGCGTAAGTCGCGCATCTCTTGAATAACTCCGCCAAACTGCTGGTCGACTCGCTCGAATCGCTGAT
>CAZSIG010000006.1:13962-24299 GCA_964606195.1 uncultured Anaerolineales bacterium | reverse complement strand
TTCAGGAAGTAATAAGCCGGTGTAGCGCGAGATTCTTCGGCGCTGTGCTCCTCAGAATGACATGGAGTTTAGAAAATCTCGTTGTAGTACTAAGTAGTGGTAAACAGAACTGTTCAGTTCTAAATTAGCACGGTACGCAGAAATCGGGTTTTTTCTTCAAAATCGGGTTTCTGGTTCATGTTCTGAGCATAGCTTTTAGCCAACTACGCGAGAACTGAACAGCCCTAGTAGTGGTAAAGAAGTGAGTGATAGGAAAAGTGGTCGGGAACTAAGATTGATAGCGCTACTTTATTCGACGCGCTCTATCCGCCAGTATTAAAAACTTCATGCACTTCCATATCGTCATGCGCGGAACTGATAATGCCGTTATCTTCTAGCTCATCGATCAGTCGCGCGGCTCGAGTCAGGCTGATTCTCAGGCGTCTTTGTAGTAAAGTAATAGATGCTTTACCCTCTTTACGGACAAGAGCGACAGCGCGATCATACAGATCATCCCCTGCACTCGTTGTGGATGGTGCCTGTTTGGCTTCTTGTGCGGCGCGCTCGCGCTCGCGCATCTCTCCCCACAAAGGACGTTGTGAGGCACGGTGAGGGTCAATAGGTTCTGGTGTGGGGTAGCCACGCGGGGTGCGCGCCCCTTTCCAAAAACGAGTCAGTTTTTCAATCTCGTGATCGGAGACATAGCAGCCTTGTAATCGCAGCAACGAGCTTTTATCCGGTGCCATGAATAGCATGTCCCCGCGCCCTAGCAGTTTGTCCGCCCCGACAGTATCGACAATCACGCGAGAGTCTACTTGCGATGTAACCGCGAAAGAAATGCGCGCGGGAAAGTTCGCCTTAATCAAGCCAGTTACGACGTCCACACTCGGACGCTGCGTAGCGATCACGAGATGAATGCCAGTCGCGCGCGCCATCTGCGCGATACGACAGATTGTCTTCTCGACCTCTTCGGGCGAAACCATCATCAGGTCTGCCAACTCGTCAATAACGATGATCACAAACGGCATCGTTTTCTCACCTCTCTTGGTCATCAGACGATTATAGCTGTCGATATTGCGTACTTTAGCTTGAGAGAAGGTTTGGTAACGTCGATCCATCTCGCGCGTCGCGGACTTCAGCGCGGGCACCATCTTTTCGATTTCCACCACCACCGGTTCTTTCAGATGAGGAATTCCATCGTATGCGACTAGCTCGACGCGTTTAGGGTCGAGCATAATCATCTGCAGATCATGGGGAGTGTGGTTCATAAGCAGCGTAGTTATAATGGAATTCACACAAACGCTCTTGCCAGATCCTGTCGCGCCGGCAATGAGTAGGTGGGGCATCACTCCCAAATCCGCTACCACTGGCTGCCCTGAGACGTCGCGGCCTAATGCTAACTTCAGTTTTCCCTCTAAGATTTGAAATTCCTCTGATTCTAAAACCCCGCGCAGCGAAACTAATGAGTTCTGTTCATTAGGAACCTCAATTCCCACTAACGGGCGTCCGGGGATGGGCGCTTCGATACGAATCGACGGCGCGGACAAAGCCAACGCCAGATCGTTGGACAGCGCCATAATTTTGGAGACCTTGACCTTTGCCTGTCGCACTTCTCCATTGCGGCTGGAACGTTCGATGTATCCAGGCTCGACGCCGAATTGAGTGACGGTGGGCCCCTGGTTGACCTCTTGAACTTTGGCGGGAATTCCGAAGCTGTTCAGTGTTTCCTCGATGATACGCGCCTTGTGACGTATTTCTGTTCGGCTGATCTCCGGTTCGGGTTTTTCTTCCAGTATCGCGTCGATTGAAGGCAAATGCCATACCGCGCTTCCCCTGATTACTTTTGGACGTAAGATCGCTTTGGGCGGCGTCTCGTTAGGGGCGCGGTGTACTAAGGGAATTGAAGATGGGACAAGTTCTTTCACTTTTGATAGAATTTGTTGCGAGGCGCTTTCGTGGTGCTCTTTGCCATTAAGGATCAGTTGTTGCCCTCTGACTTGTCCATTTAGTTTGGGAGTGGGAGGAGGCAGGGATGGGGTATTAGGTGCGTATGTCCCAGAAATACGCGGTCGTCGGGGAAAGAGGCGGTCGCGTAGCGTAGTGATACCTACCCATAACAATATCACCATGCCGGTCAGTTGGGCTATAGATAGATGGAACATTAACAACAGCGAAATCAATCCCAACACAATGATGATAAAGATACTACCACCCAAGCCCAGATAGATCTGTGACTGCTCACTGAGCCAGTAACCGAGATGACCTCCACCTTCACCCGCTTTCGCGAGTTCTTTTGGCAATAAGGGAAAAGTGAAGGTGTGAAACGCGGTTACTAAGACCAAAAACAACAATACTCCACCAGCGAAGCGATCCCATCCCGCGATGGGATTGTCCTCAAAACGCCGCGCAATCAACCATACCCCCGTTGTGCCGAAAATCACAGGAGTGAGATAGGTGCCCCATCCGAACGCGGTGCGCAACATCTGTATCCAAGCTTCCGTCAGTTCACCGCGCGTCGAGGAAAGGAGACTGAGCAGGGTCAGTCCCGCGAGGGCAATCAGAATGATGCCAAGTATATCCAATTGAGTATCAAGGGAAATTTGAATTCCCTGACTTTTACGTCGCCTTGAACGACTACTGCGTCTTCGCGCCATTTTCTATCTTGAGTCACTAAAAATAGCAAATTTGCTCTAAATTTCGCTTTTATTATACCATATATCGGGCTAAATCCAAAGTGAGGGAATAAGCGTGGAGATTTGAGTGATTTCGCGCATTTACAGTATGGTAATTACTCAAGCGATACATGAGAAGCGGTCAAGACGCATCGCGCCTTGACCGCCATTCTATTCCAATAACGCGGATTTATCGTGAAGTAGGGCTTTCTCAAAGTACCCCCCGCGCCGCCAAAACCTCCCGCAGGTTTGATTTTCCTGCCGCAATATAGCGCGCTACAACCATAACCATGCTAAACGCGGCTACTTCGGGTAAACCTGCGGGAGGTTGGCCGACTTTGAGAAAGCCCTAATCGTGAAGTTACGTAAATTCTATTCTACTCGGCTTTAGTGTCTTTCTCTATCGCTTCCTTTGCCGCGCGGAGCAGATTGGGCAAAGTGTACGGCTTGGCCAAGAAGTTATAATCCCTTTCGCTGATGATGTTCCACCGCGATTTATGGTCGGTATAACCGCTGGTCAGCAGAACATGAACGTTTGGATCAATGGCTAATATACGCGTCACCAATTCAAGCCCATTTCTATCCGGCAATACTACGTCGCTTAATATTAGTTCGAACTGCCCCGCTTCTTGCTCGAATATCTCCAGCGCTTGCTGCATGTCTTCAGCTTCGGTCACGAAGTACCCGTTCGCGTTGAGCGCCTGCGCGGTAAATTCGCGCACCGCCTTGTCATCTTCAACCAGTAAAATTCGCTTGCCATCTCCCTGAAGCTCTTCCAAAGGAATCGCCTCCTCGACCAAATCTTCAGCTTCTTGCTGAATAGCAGGAATATAAACCTTAAACGTTGTTCCCTGCCCCTTCTCACTATAAAAACTTATACAGCCGTCATGCTGCTTGATGATACCGAAAACTACCGACAGTCCAAGGCCTGTGCCTTTGCCTTCCTCTTTGGTTGTGAAGAAAGGATCAAATATAAATGGTTTATATTCCTCAGCTATTCCCACCCCCGTATCCGTGACTGATAAACAGATCGAATTGCCCGGCTGCGCGTCCGGCACCATCTTGCAATACTCCTCGTCCAAGTTCATATTCGCGGTTTTGATGATAAGTTTTCCCCCATCAGGCATGGCATCTCTAGCATTAACCGCGAGGTTCATGATCACTTGTTCGATTTTTCCCGCGTCGGCGCGAATAGTCCAGATGTCCGGTTCTAACTCCGTTTCGATAACAATGTCTTCACCAATGAGCCGGTTGAGCATCTTTAATAGGTTGCGGATTATGCGGTTGATGTTCAGCCGATTCAGCTCCATCGGCTGCTTACTACTGAAGATGAGCAATTGCCGCGTGAGGTCAGAAGCGCGCATCGCGGCGAGCAAGACCTGTTGCAAATCCTCATGTGAGGGATGAGATTCGTCGATTTTGGTCATCGCGAGGTCGGTGAACCCCTGAACGGTAGTTAGTAGATTATTGAAATCGTGCGCTACTCCGGCTGCCAGAATGCCAATCGCTTCCATTTTTTGCGCTTGATGAAGCTGTTCCTGCATCTTCTCTTTCTCAGCTTCAGCCAGACGGCGCGCGCGGCGCACTTCTGCTTCCTGTAGCTCGCGTTGCACTGCAGGTCCGAGCCGCGCTAGTTTGTCTTTCATAACGTAATCATGTGCGCCCGCTCTCATCGCTGCCACCGCTAAATCTTCCCCTATAGTGCCGGAAACTATGATGAAGGGAATATCGAGTCCACTTTCTTTCAGTATCTTTAGGGCATCGAAAGCATTGAAGCGCGGCATGGCGTAATCAGAGATAACTACATCCCAATCCTTTTCGCCTAACGCGGCGCGCATAGCTTCCGGAGTATCAATCCGAACGAAATTAGACGCATAGCCACTACGACGCAGTTCGCGCATCATCAAGATGGCATCATCTTCCGAGTCTTCGGCTACTAGTACGTTAATCGGCAGTGACATTATTCTTCTCCATACATACCTGCTACATGAGTATTAGCCGCGATTGGTGGCGCTTCATTTAGAACTAGCCAATATAGTCCTAGTTGTCTTACCACTTCGGAGAACTGCGCGAAATCAACCGGCTTGCGAATGTAGCTATTGGCACCTAATATGTAGCCCTCCAAAATATCTTTCTCTTCGTCCGATGTAGTAAGAATAACTACAGGAATAGTTTTAGTCCGTTCATTGCTACGAAGCTGACGCAGGACCTCCAAGCCAGTCACTTTAGGTAGTTTAAGATCCAACAGGATGATTTGAGGTAGCACGTTGGGATCGCGGTCTTTATACGCGCCGGTGGCAAACAGATAGTCGAGAGCTTCAACTCCATCCCGCGCCACTACTAGCTTATTCGTAATATGATTTTTCCTGAGAGCGCGCAGTGCCAACAGCTCATCATCAGGATTATCCTCTACTAATAAAATAACTTTTTCTTCCATCGATTAATATTTATCCCAGTACTTGACTCCACTGAAGGCTCTACGCGGATTTGTGAAGTAGGGCAGGTTTCTATACCTGCCATTTTTGCTGAAGAAACTAACTTTTCAGCGGATTTAGCGGATTAAGCTGATAGGACTTACGCAAGTTCAGAATAATCTTACCGCCGAGCACGCGGAGAGCGCAGAGTTTGCTAGGTAATTTTTTATCGCGCCACGAATATGACCTGTAATGAACACTTATGAACGTGTATGACAGATACAAAGAACCTTTCCCGCTACTCTCCGCGTCCGTCGTTTATCCCCGCACGGGGATGTTCTCTGCGGTAAATTGTAGTGCGATTTTGCGTAAGTCCTAGCTGATTAAGCCGCATAGCCATAAAAGAGCAAAAATCCGCTCCATCCGCTTAATCGGCTGACTCTTGTCATTATATCATACGCGGGGTAATAAAACAAACAAAAACATCGCGAGAGCAGGAGCTTTCTCAAAATCGCGGTTTAAGGTGACGGACACTTATAACCTATGAATCGTTGCATTCCTCGTCTTGATGCGCGGGGAGCGTGAAGTAGAATGTCGCGCCCTGTTCCACCGCGCCTTCCGCCCAAATGCGTCCGCCGTGCCGATGAATGACGCGTTGAACCGTAGCCAAACCTATCCCCGTACCCTCAAACTCGGAGATGCGGTGAAGCCGCTGAAAGGCGGTGAACATCTTATCGGCGTAGTTCATATCGAACCCCGCGCCATCGTCGCGCACGAAATAGACTGTTTCCCCATCTTGTTCAGTAACACCAAATTCAATGCGGGCGCGTTCGTGCTTGCTCGTGAACTTCCACGCGTTGCCCAGTAGGTTCTCAAGAGCGATGCGCAGCAAGCGGTCATCTGCTTGCGCGAATACCTCATCTTCGATTATGAATTCGACTTCTCGCTCTGCGTCGCGCAGCCGCAGTTCCGTAACTACATCTTTCGCCAATTCGCTCAAGTTCACTTGCTTGAGGTGCATTCCCAACCGCGTCACGCGTGACAAATACAACACATCGTTGATAAGTTGGCTCATCCGTTGGCTGGCGGCGCGAATGCGGTGGAGATAATCTTTCCCAATATCATCTACCACATCCGCGTAATCCTCCTCCAACGCCTGACTGAAGCCATCGACCGCGCGCAGAGGAGCGCGCAGGTCATGCGATACGGAGTACGAGAACGATTCGAGTTCTCGATTAGTGGCACGCAACTGCGCGGTACGCTCCGCCACGCGCTGCTCTAACTCCGCGGCGTGATGCTCCACCTGCTCGCGCAGGCGCGCCTGTTCAATCGCTACCGACAATGAGCTTGCTACCTCGCGCACAATCTCCTTATGCTCTAAGGTAAACGCGCTGGGAATTGATGAAACACAACTGATAATGCCAATCATATCCCCGCGATAAAATAAGGGAATATGCATGTAAGAACGCGCGCCCCTCTCCAGCAATCCACGCTCGATGCGCGTCGGCTGAGATACCGCTCGAATGTCATCTACGGAGTATATCTTGTCCTGGCGGAGTTCTTTCGCTATATTCATAAGCTCTGGCATAATAGCGGTTTTCATGCCCGCGTACATTTTCTCCCCCATAATATTAGTTGCCAAGACGACGCCCTCACCGCGCTCGAAATCCAAAGTGGAGATAGAGGTGTACTCGCATGGTAACAACTGTTCGATACCGCGCCGCGCAACTTCGGCGATTTCCGCTGATGATTGAGCGGTCAAGATAGCGCGGTCAATCTCTTGAAGAATTTGTAATCTTTGCGCATGTTTCCGCAGTGCCTTCTCCGCGCGGCGTCTTTCCGCCACTTCGCGCCAGGCTTGCCTGTGCAAACGCGTGTTTTCGATAGCGATGGCAGCCTGATTAGCGAAGGCAATCACCGTCTCTCCTACTTTCTCGTTATACGCGTTGGGGGTCGTGCTATCCACGGTCAATATTCCGACTAGTTCACCCTTGACGAACAACGCCGCGCCAATCCAGGAGCGGATATACTCTGTCCCCGGTACCACGACCCAATCTGCAGAGTTCGCGGTATCGGAGATAATCATAACTTTGCGCTGCCGCCACTCCTCTGCGAATTCTTCTCTCTCTTTTTCGCGCCATACGTCGAAGTGACAAACCTCACGCGCCAGTTCCATATCGGGAAAGCCGCGCCCGGCTGCCATATACATGCCTCCTCCCGGCTCTAGTATTTGCACCGAGACGCTGTCATATTCAACCACGCGTGCCAACAAATCGAAGATATGCTCATACACCTCCTTAAGGCTCATTGTGGTAGTCAACAGCTTGCCCACTTCCTGTAAAGTTTGCGCCAATCGTAATTGTTCTCGTTCCGATTCAAACAATCGCGCGTTTTCGATGGCAATCGCCAGTTGGTCGGTCATGCTTTGCAACACCGCGATATCCTCTTCTGAGAACGCCACTTCTTCATCGCTTTGTACCGTCACCGCGCCGATGCACCGCTCTATGCTGAGCAGCGGCAGCGCCATCTCCGAACGGGTGTCCGGCAGGAGCGGATTGTCGAAGCGTACCGCTTCTTTGCCTACGTCGAGGGCAATGCGCGCCTGCGCATGAGCTATGCACCACCCAACCATAGACTTGCCTCCCACAGTTAATTTATGCCCCGCCGCGAGCATCTTTTGCCCCGCCTCACCAGACCCGGCACGTAGTATCGCGTATTCGCCCGATTCATCGGTCAAAAACATCCCCACGTAGTAAAAATTGAACCGCTCTTGAATTAGATTGACCGCGTGCTTCATCAATTCGTTGGGGTCCAAAACGGTGATCGCGGAGGTGGAGATTGCCGCCGCGGTGCGCAGTTGGGTATTACGCCGCTGGAGCGTGGCTAACAGTCGCTCGCGCTCCGCCTCCGCGCGCTTCCGCTCGCTAATCTCGCGTACAATGCTTAGAACTTTATCCTCACCGCAAGCTACGACGCGGCTTTCAAAATAGTGCGTTTCACCTTCCGCTACCGGAAGTTTATACTCTATTGTCTGAGGTTCTCCGGTCTGCAAAGCTTGCTCAAAAAGACGCAGTAGTTTTTCCGCAAGTGGGGCAGAAAGTACATCGCGCACACTTTTTCCTAATAGGTCGTCGGAGGGAAGCGGCAAATTTTGGGTCGAGGAGGCGTGGTAGTCGAGATAGATGCCCTCCTTGCTGTTCAGCAGCATCAAATCGGGCATGGCGTTGAGTAGAGCGCGGTTTCTCGCTTCGCTTTCCTGTAAATCTTTCTCGGCGCGTTTTCGTTCGGTGATATCCAGCTCCGCGCAGATGCCCATAACAATCTGCCCTTGCGCGTCCTTTATCGGGTAATGATTGGTCAGTACATTACACAGTGCCCCATTCGCGCACTGGTCTTCGAATTCCAGCCCTTCGTTCACCTCTCCTCTAAATACCGCGGCGATAGCTTCTTTGGTCTTAGTCAGATTCTCATCCTTAACCATCAACTCGTACATGGTCTTGCCAATCGCTTGTTCTGCAGTCCACCCATACAGATTTTCACAGGCGCGGTTCCAATCCAGAATAACGCCATCTCTGTCGAACGTCCAGCAACACGCGGGAGTTCCGTTAAACAGCTCGCGAAAGCGACTTTCACTCTCCCGCAGCGCCTCTTCCATTCGCTTGCTCTCGGTAATGTCCCAGAATATTCCCAGAATGCCAGCGACGCGCCCCTCAGAATCATAAAGTGGTGTTTTGATGATTTGGACATAGAACCGCTCCCCACCTAGCGGTTGATGTATCTCTACTTTTTCGAGAACTTCTTCATTCTCAATCACATAGCGATCATCGGCGCGATATTGCTGTGCCAATTGCGGTGGATGCAGCTCGAAATCGGTCTTGCCAACAATATCTGCCGGCGACTTCCCCTCGACCGCGCAGTAATTCTGATTGGCGAAAATAAACCGCCCCTCCAAATCCTTGCTGAAGATATTTTGGGGCAAACTCTCAATCAACGAATGAAAGAGAGCTTCGGATTTATGCAATGCCTCCTCCGCGCGTTTGCGTTCTGTAATGTCTATTAGCGTGCCCTCATAGTGTGAAACCACGCCACGTTCATCGTATATAACTCGCGAATTCTCCAGCGCGGTTACAGTCTGCCCATCTTTACGCCGCAGTCTCACTTCAGTGTTGAGCAATTCTCCTTCGCTCTCCACTTCCGTTTGCCATAATCTCCGTTCCTCGGGGTTCATATACAAATCTTGCGCGATGTCCATCTCGCGCAGTTCTTCTTCCGTCTCATAACCGAGCATTCGCACCAGCGCGGGATTGGCGGAGATGATTTTGCTGTCGGGTGTGGTTTGATAGACTCCCGCGGGCACGTTCTCGAATAGGGCGCGGTATTTGGCTTCAGAGGTGCGCAGCGCCTTCTCCGTCTGCTCAAGCTCCAAGATATCTCGTTCTAACTGTTCGTTCTTCTCAGTCAGTTCTTGAGAACTCAGTTCTAACGATTTTTCCAGCAAGGCGCGGTCGGCGTCCGCCTGTTGATAACTTCTATCCACCGCGTCGATGAACTCTCGCCATTCTTCGGGAATCGAATCGGCGAAATCGGTATGTTTTTCTAATTGACGTTGCAGCAGTTTGTGCATTGGTCACCCTTTCAAGTAATGGTTAAATGGTAAGTGATAATCAAAATGATAATTATTTAACCACTAAGAACACTAAGGTGATTTCCGCTCCGCATGATGATTTCTGACCGCGTATGACTACTATTGTTAGACAAATCCTTCGTGCTCTTGGTGTCCTTTGTGGTGAAACTATTGTATTACTTTTCTCTATCACTTATTTCTTTAACACATGCTTCGCCGCGATCGGTATTCGCCTGCCTACGCCGAAAGCCTTAGTGGTCACCTTTAAGCCGGGCGCGGCTTGTCTTCGCTTATACTCATTTCTTTCCACTGCCCCCGCGACCCACCTCACCGTCTCCGTCTTAAAACCGCGCTCTACAATCTCCTCGACTGAGCGACGTTCTTCGATGTAGTGATGAAGTATCTCGTCGAGAATCTCATAAGGCGGCAGCGTATCCTGATCTACTTGATTCGGCTTTAGTTCCGCGGAGGGAGCTTTTTCGATAATCGCGCGCGGGATGACTTCTCTCTCGCGGTTAATATAGCGCGCGAGTTCGTAAACCAGTGTCTTCGGCACATCGGCGATGACGCTCAATCCCCCGCTCATATCCCCATATAGGGTGCAATATCCCACCGCGAGTTCGCTCTTGTTGCCGGTGGAGAGCAGCA